>NZ_NPJE01000001.1:0-52869 GCF_002251205.1 Prevotella sp. P3-92
ACTCCGCTATTGTCTTCCAGCAAATTTCCTGCATTTTCTGCATCAAAATGTTTGCAAAACTCGTCTATAATACAAAATAATTCTGTAACTTTGCAATCGGTAGTCATATTAAATATTTTTGTAACTAATTGATTTTCACCTATAAAGATACAAAATATTTGTAAGACTACCAACTTTTTACAAGCTATTTATTATCCCGAACTGGGGTATTATTTTATTTTCTCTCAGATAAATGAACTTGCATTCATTTTGTATTGTCTTCGTTTTGCACTATCTTTGCACACATGAAGAAGATACTTTTTCTACACGGATTCTTCGCCACGGGCAGTTGTCCGATGGCGAAGGCATTGAAAGAGGCGTTTGAGGGGACAGCGGTGGTGCTGACTCCCGACCTCCCATTGCACCCCAAGGAGGCACTGAAGGAGATTCGCTCCATCATCGACCGGGAACAGCCCGACTTACTTCTGGGCAACAGCTGCGGCTCTTTCCTTGCCCAGATGCTGGCTCCGGTGGTGGGCATCCCTGCCCTGCTGGGCAATCCGTATTTCATGATGACGGAGTTTCTGAAGGAGCGAATCGGAGAGCATGAATACAAGGCGCCGAGAAGAGACGGCAATCAGCGGCTGGTGATTGACGAGGCGTTGATTAAGGAGTTTGCGGAGTTGGAAGCCGTACAGTTTGACCATTGCACCCCATATTATAAGAATCGTGTGTGGGGACTATTTGGTGAACAGGACACCCTGGCTCATTTCGCCCCTCTCTTCCTAGAGCATTACAATCAAACCTTCCATTTCCCTGGCGGTCATACGCCTACAGAGCAGGAGGTAAAGACCTGGTACGCTCCCCTTGCCAAGAAAATGTTGATGAAGTTTTCAGTAAACTTTTAATCGTTTCACGGAGATAGATAAATAATTATGGAGACATTCAATAATGTAATAAACAGTGGCCAGCTTGTTCTGGTCGATTTCTTTGCTACATGGTGCCAACCTTGCAAGGCGATGCACCCCATTCTGGAGCAGGTGAAGAGTGTGTTGGGCGACCGCATCCGAATCATCAAGGTGGATGTAGATAAGTATGGCGTAACAGCAAGCCAATACCGCATCCAATCCGTGCCTACACTGATGCTCTTCCGCAACGGAGAAGTATTGTGGCGCACAAGCGGTGTGGTAGATAAAGCCGAACTGCTGGCTACGCTTGATCCATTCTTAATATAAAAAGATGAAAAGAATAAAGGAAGAGCAGCGAGTTGTGGAGCAGATGATACGTTTGTACTGCAGGAAGAAGGAGGGCAATAATGAATTATGTCCTGGGTGCCAAGAGTTGCTACAGTACGCTACTGCAAGGCTGGAACGCTGTAAGTTTGGCGATAACAAACCAACTTGCAAGAAGTGTCCCATCCACTGCTATCGCCCTCAGATGAAAGAACGAATGTGCAAAGTGATGCGCTGGGCGGGACCGAGAATGATTTGGTATCACCCGATAGCTGCCATCAAGCATGTCATAAGAGAATTGTAACAATAAGAAAATGAGCATGAAACAGATAGAAACACTCGTCTTTGATTATGGAGGTGTCATCGTGAATATTGATGATGCCTCTGTTGTAAAAGCCATGGAGAGCCTGGGCGTTACGGCGTTCATGCGACTAATCCATGTCCGCAAGATCAAGAGACTGATGCACCAATATATTAATGGTCTGGTAGCGGAAGCAGAAACTTTGAAAGAGATGCTGAGCCTTTGCCGCAAAGGAACCACAACAGAGGATATTGAAAAAGTACTTGAAGAGCTGTGTGGCAATCTGCCTATGGAAAGACTGGAGGCATTGGTCAAGCTTCGGAAACGATACAAGGTCTATCTGCTCAGCAACATCAACGACACGCTTTGGCAGAAATCGGTCAGTCTGATGAAGCAACAGGGATATTCCACAGACGAGCTGTTTGATGAAATCTTCCTCTCATACGCCATGCGGAAAGAGAAGCCATCCATCGAAATCTATGAAGAGATGAGACAGCAGACAGGATTGAATCCTGCCACCACCCTCTATTTCGATGACCGTGCCGAGAATGCCGAGGCTGGCAGAAATTTCGGCTTTCAGAGCGTACTGGTAAAGACCAATCATCTGGAAGAGCATCAGGAATGGCAAGAAATTAACAAGAATATAAAAGAATAATCTTATGCGCATAATAGGAAACTTACTTTGGTGGCTCTTCGGAGGTCTCGAAGCTGCCATCGGTTATTTTACCGGAAGTCTGGCTCTTGCATGTACCATCATCGGCATTCCCTTTGCGATACAGACATTCAAGATTGGTCTGCTCTGCCTATGGCCTTTTGGTTCTACAGTAAGAGAATCGAATAGTCCAACTGGTTGCATTCGCATTCCGCTGAATTTACTCTGGCTGTTTTTCGGAGGATTGTGGGCTTGCATCATGCATCTGTTCTTCGGCATTCTCTTATGTATAACCATTATCGGCATTCCTTGGGGAAAACAGCATTTCAAGATGGCTGGGCTTTCGCTCGCACCATTCGGCAAGGATGTAGAATTGGGATTTTAAAGTGATAAGAAGAAGTTGAAGGAAATATGGCAATAACTATTGATACAACAAACCTCTGTTCGCATCTTCAAAAAAAGTTGTTTGAACCTGAGGGAATATATTATCCTATCTGGCAAGCCATGCAGAATGATGAGGGGTTGACAGCCGTGGTTCGCTCACGACAGCTTCATATTTATCGTAACGCTAAGAAGATTCTCATTCTCGCTGGCAAGGCTCAGCCGAAGATGCAATTCTGATGTGGGCAATGAGAATGCTATGGAACAGGAGCACTATTCAGACTCGGAGTATGTAGCCTGATTTCTGCATCAATGTTTAGCGGTCTAACTAAGCAACTTGTTAAAATAGCCAAAAATAGAACAGAAAAGCAAGTAAAAGTTCGTTTTCTATTCCAAATTTTACTATTTTTGCACCATGATAATGGATTTAGAACATATAGGTAACATACCAGTCAGTACTTCAGCTATAGCTTCATTGTTTACAAACATTGAAGCAGGAAATCAGAAAGTACGCAGTCTTGAGGCGGCTCATAAAATTATCCGACTCAAGAAGGGGCTTTATGTGGTAGCCCCAAATGTGTCTCGTGTTGCTCTATCCACAGAACTGATAGCCAATCATCTTTATGCTCCTTCGTATGTGTCTATGCAGACAGCCTTACGTTATTATGGATTAATACCAGAAGCTGTTTATACTACTCAGTCTATGACACTAAAGCACTCCCGTAGTTTTGATACTCCTGTCGGGCGTTTTGAGTATAAGAACATGTCAAGAGAAGCCTTTTCAATAGGGATTACAAGCATCAATATGCAGAGTTACGCCTTTCTGATGGCAACACCAGAAAAAGCTCTCTGTGACTTAATCGCAAATTCTCCGAAGGTTAATTTACGTTACCTGAAGGATGTAGAGAACTATTTGGAGGAGGACATCCGAATGGAAATAGATGATTTCAGAAATATGGACATAAGTATATTTGAGCGATATGCTCAGGTTGGAAAAAAGTCTAAATCCATAGAAACTCTAATTAAATATTTAAGGAAATGAATACAAACGAGATATTCAATCAAATGCTTTCGAGCTATGACATAACGACCGAACTGCAAAAGCGCAATGCTATCTTTGAGGTCAACCAGCAGATTATTCTTTCTGGTCTTTACAATGGTGGCTTTTTCAACGAGGCAGCTTTCTATGGTGGAACATGTCTGCGTATATTCCATGGATTGCAGCGTTTCTCTGAGGATATGGATTTTTCCCTGCTTGCTCCGAATGAAAACTTTGATTTTACACATTATTTTCAGCCCATCATTGACCAATTCGCTATGGTGGGTAGAGAGGTTGAGATCAGAAAGAAGGACAAAAAGAACTTTGGCAAAGTGGAGTCTGCCTTTCTGAAAGACAACACAGATGTATATGATATTACATTCCAAACTGAGAAATCTGTTAAGATCAAGATTGAAGTTGATACTCAACCTCCTTTGAAATTCCAAACAGAACAGAAGTTGCTTCTGCTCCCCCAATCTTTCATGACACGATGTTTCACTTTGCCAGCTCTCTTTGCAGGAAAGATGCATGCACTGGTGTATCGTGCCTGGAAGAACAGAGTCAAGGGACGTGATTGGTATGACTTCGAATGGTATGTTCGCCACAATGTTCCTCTTGACTTTACTCACTTGTGCGAAAGAGCCTTACAGTTCAATCACGAAGAGCTTGACAAGGAGACGTTCCTTCAAAAACTGAATGAAAGACTTACCACGGCAGACATGAATCAAATAAAGGCAGACGTGTTGCCTTTTGTCAGGAATCCCAAAGAGTTGGATATTTGGTCGAATGACTATTTTATGGAACTTGCAAAAATGATCAGATTTGAATGAAAGAAGCATTTCGATAACATCTGGGCTGATCATTTCACCGGAAATCCTGCATCAGGAAAGGTCATGGAGAAATGCGGTTTCGTCGATACTGGTATGTTGAATAAATGCAGCCAGCTCGTGGGTGGCGACAAGGATATGGTTAAAGTATTTAAGTACAAAGAATAACAATGAGAAAGGAATCAAGAGCAATGGATAGTGAGTGGGCTTTGGAAGTAATGCACAAGGCTCCGTATATAACGGTCAGTTTTATTGACGAAGACGGCAAGCCTTATGGTTTACCCCTGTCACTCGCATCAGATGATGATGTGAATTGGTATTTTCATGGTGCCTTGGAAGGCAAGAAACTGGAGGCAATCAAGGCTCATCCTGAGGTTTGCCTTTCGGCCGTAACCCGTTGTGCGCCTACGGTTGGTCCGAAGGACGGCAGTTTCACCCTGCAATTCAAATCAGCCATTGCATTCGGCAAGGCAGAAATCGTGACAGAGGATGCAGAGAAGATTCATGGCCTCCGACTGATCTGTGAACGTTTCCTTCCTCAACACATGGATGCTTTCGACCAGAGCATCGCCCGTTCCCTATCGCGCACGGCTGTTGTTCGCATCACGCTTACTGAGCCACCAACCGGCAAGCGCAAGCAATATGATAAGGAAGGCGTGGAAATGAAATATGGAAGAATGGAATAAATCTCCGATAATGGTAATATCTTCCGAAAACCAGGTATAAGCTCTTTAGGAGAATGTGCGTATCTTTGCAGAAATTTAAAAGCATAGGATTATGAAGGAATTATTCTTTAATACCATACAGGAGTTTAACGACTTCATAGGGGTGAAAACGCTTCATCCCATGGTAAGCGTTGTGCGTGTAGAGAATGCCTCTCCTATACAGGAGGCTGTGCATCACTACGGACTTTATGCCCTCTTTCTGAAGGAAAACAAGGGCTGCAAATTGTCATACGGAAGAACAGAATATGATTTTGACGAGATGACCGTCACCTCGTTTGCTCCAGGACAGTCGATTAAGGTAGAACCCATTCCAGGTGTTCCGTTTGCCAAATATACGGTATTGGCTTTCCATCCCGACCTGCTCAACCGCACCCAGCTTGGCAAAAACATCTCCCGATACGAGTTTTTCGACTATACAAGCAACGAAGCATTACACTTATCCACTGCCGAGGTAAACATCTTCCGTGATGTGCTCTCAATGATTAAGCAGGAACTGCAGCATCCTATAGATAAGCATTCGCGCGAACTCATCGTTTCTAACATCGAGTTGTTGCTGAACTATTGTCTGCGCTTCTACGACCGACAGTTTATCACACGCGAGGAAATAAATCATTCGGTGGTCAAGAAATTCATCTCTCTGCTCGATGAATACATTGCCCAGAAGGCGGAGCATGAAGGTCTGCCTACCGTAGCTTACTTTGCCGACAAATGCTGCTATTCGCCTAAATATTTCGGAGAATTAGTCAAGACCGAGACAGGCAGAACTGCAAAGAGTCTGATTAACGACCGACTGCTTTCTGCAGCCCGCCAACTACTTGATGATGAAACCCTCAGCATTACACAAATCAGCCAGCACCTCGGCTTTGAATATTCTCAGCACTTCGTCCGCTTTTTCAAGGCACAGACGGGCAAGACACCAAGCGAGTATCGCAAAACTGCGTAGATATAATGAAGTATGTATAGAATAACTGTTATTCTTAATACATTGAAGAGTTCCTGAAGAAGAATTAAAAAAAAATGATACAATGAAGAAAATAATCGTAATCTCTACCAGTCTGCGTACTGGTTCAAATAGCGACATGTTCGCTAATCAGTTTATTGAAGGTGCCAAGGCTGCAGGGCATGAAGTGGAAAAGATTTCGCTTGCAGGAAAAGACATCAAGTTTTGCAAAGGCTGTCTGGCATGTCAGAAGTTGGGCAAGTGTGTCATCAAAGATGATGTGAACGACATCATGCAGAAGGTGCTGAATGCCGATGTGGTTTGCTGGGCAACACCTATATATTATTATGAGATGAGCGGACAAATGAAGACCCTCATCGACCGCATGAATGCTTTGTACTCGCTCGACTACAAATTCCGAGATGTTTACATGCTCACTACTGCTGCCGAAGATGAACCAGAAGTACCGAAACGTGCTGAAGCTGGATTGACTGGATGGATTGACTGTTACCCTAAGAGCCATCTTGCTGGCACGCTGTTCTGCGGAGGTGTTGACGCGCCACGCACCATCGAAGGCAACCAGAAATTGCAGGAAGCATACGAGTTAGGAAAATCTGTTTAAGGAATAACTATTAAGGAGGGCTTTTATGAAAGCTTTTGCAACATTCATCATATTAACGACTATTTCATTTAATATAATGGCACAACAGAAAATAGTACAGACAGCAGGGCGCACCCAGCTGGGTGAGTTTGCCCCGGAGTTCGCCCACCTCAACGACGACATCCTCTTCGGAGAAGTATGGAGCCGCAATGACCTGCTTTCATTGCGCGACCGCAGTTTGGTAACAATCACTTCGCTCATCAGCCAAGGAATCACCGACAACTCACTGAAATATCACTTGCAGTCGGCAAAGAATAACGGAATTACCCGCACGGAAGCGGCAGAGATTATTACTCACATCGCCTTCTACGCCGGCTGGCCAAAGGCCTGGGTTGCCTTCAATCTGGCAAAGGAGGTATGGAACGAGGACGTGAAAGGAGAAGATGCCAAGGCTGCATTCCAGCGTGAGATGATATTCCCTGTTGGCGAACCCAACACCGCTTACGCCAAATACTTCAAAGGTAATAGTTATCTGGCACAAATATCCGACAGTCAGATACCTTTCTTCAATGTTACCTTTGAGCCTGGTTGCCGTAACAACTGGCACACGCACCACGCCACAAAGGGTGGCGGACAGATGCTGGTAGGCGTAGCCGGACGTGGCTGGTATCAGGAAGAAGGCAAGCCTGCGCAGGAAATCCTCCCCGGCACAGTCATCCATATTCCTGCCAACGTGAAGCATTGGCATGGTGCCGCAAAAGACAGCTGGTTTGCCCACCTCGCCTTTGAAATACCTGGCGAAAACACATCCAACGAATGGCAGGAGGCTGTAAGCGATGAGGAATATAACAAGATAAAATAGCAACTATATGATTTTACAATTATGAAGAAGATAAAGTTAAGCAATGGCGTGGAAATGCCACAATTGGGTTATGGTGTTTATCAGGTGGAACCTGATCCAACCCTACCCTCACCCAGATTGGCGAGAAATATGGCAAGACTGCTGCACAGGTAGCCTTGCGCTGGCTGTTGCAGAGCGACGTAATCATCAGCCGTGATGTAATCAGCGACATGCACACCACTGAGTTCCACATGATGCTAACTTCCGATCATTAAGGTCATTAAGGATTTCCGGTTATTCAAGATGTCCCAAGTTGTCCCTCAATGCCCCTCTATCTTATAAATAGGGTCCACTAATTATTCGATTATTGCAGATACAGAATATAAAGGATAATTGGCAAGCCAATCCTGCTCTCTATAAGGTGACATAGATAGGCGCACACCTTTTAATCCCTGATTACGTTCCACAAACACCCTCAGACTCTTAGCTTGTAAATTTTCCTCAGCCTTTACTTCTATCGGAATGATTCTTTCCTCATCCTGCACCAGGAAATCAATTTCACCACGTGAATTATCTGCCGACCAATAATAGATTGACAAAGAAGCTTTCTCCTTAAGCTGCTGCAGGACATACTGTTCTGTCAGCGCCCCTTTAAAATCAGAAAACAACACATTTCCTTCCAACAAGCTTTGGATAGGAATATTGCTCATGGCTCCCATCAGTCCCACATCAGACAGAAATAACTTAAAAGCAGAGAAATCTTCATATGCAGCCAAAGGCAACAGGGCCTTCTTGCAGCGGTTCACCTTATAGATTAACCCTGCATCTTTCAGCCATTCGATGGCGAGCTCAAAATCCTTTGCTCTGGCCCCTTTCTTCACAGCACCATAGATAAATTTCTTGTTTTCCTTGGCGAGCTGGGATGGAATGGATTTCCATACCATTCGGATACGTGGAACTTCTATAGCCGGTGCATGTTTGGAAAAATCACGCTCATACGCTTCAAAGATTCCTTTTTGAATGTTTCTGACTTTAGACAGATTCCCCTCACAGACAAAAGACTGGACTACAGCCGGCATTCCCCCTACCAGATAATACTGTCGCAGACATTCCTCGAATTTATTCCGGAACATGGTTATCATATTCCAATCCTTTTTCATGAGCAGTTCCACCATCCTACTTTCACCGATTGCATCCAAAAATTCAAAGAATGTAAGGGGGTATAAATGCATAAAATCTACCTTACCTACAGGAAAAGAGTCATTCTGATGCATCGCAATTCCGAGCAATGAACCTACAGCTACGACATGATATTGAGGTGCTTTTTCTGCAAAATACTTTAACGCGGTGATGCCCCTGGGCGCTTCTTGTATCTCATCAAGGATAATAAGCGTATTCTCATCAATAGAAACTCCTGTACTCCATTGTATGCTATTAATAATGCGGGAAATATCAAAGTCATGCGCAAAAACTTCCCGGAGCATTTCATTGTCTTCGAAGTTCACATACGCACTATGGTTATAGGCCTCTTTGGCAAATTCTTGCATCAGCCAGGTTTTGCCAACCTGGCGGGCTCCAAGCATGACCAATGGCTTTCGGTCGTTACTTGCTTTCCATTGATATAGGTAGTCGATGGCTTTTCTCTTCATAACTATCTGATTGCTTGATGATTTCTGAATGCAAAGATACATTTTTTATTTCAAACCACGCCAAAAGTCGTCCTTAAAAGTGTAGAAAACCACAAAAAGTCGTCCTTAAAAGTGTAGAAAACCACAAAAAGTCGTCCTTAAAAGTGTATTTCCAGTGGTCATATCCTAATAGATATTACCTCTACCTTATAGTCTTCTGTCTCTGTCTGCGTCATGTTAAGGACAAAAGTAACAACAAGTACCATTCCCAATCGGAGGGAAGCCAGAAATCAAAATCATGGATCCACGGAGCACACAGAGCACACAGAGCTCACGAATCATCGGAATTACAAACTGCCCTTCCCATCAGGTTAGACAGTTTCCCGTCAAGTCTTCGATAGTTTCTCGCTATTATCTCGTTCGACGTTCGTTGCTCTTTCGTTCGTTTTTCGCTTGTTCCTCGTTCGGTCCTCGTTCGGTCTTCGATAGACTAACGAATAACGAACGAGAGACGAACGAGAGACGAACGAGGACCTAACGAGAAGTGAACGAGAAGTGAACGAGAACCGAACGATAACCGGTCGGGTGGCAATCGAGCAATCATGCTCCTTATGTTGCAACCAGTTGGAGGTATTTGGAATAGTACATGTAAACATAAATGAATGATTTTTAGTTGTATGATATATGGTTTTTTGCTAAAGCGCCTTTTTGTTTACGACGCCATCATTTTGGTATTTACAAATGTACAACATCACACCCCCTAAATGCAAATATTCGCCCAATTTTGAGCTGATATTTAATTTTATTTAACTTATTTATAGATTTTTTATATAAATCACATATCAATTCAAGCTAAACATTTCGGTCAAGAGACAATAGTCAGCCAATATAGTGATATATCTTTTGTGCCTAACGAACCCACATAGGCTTCCAGATTATCTGTAATTAATATTTATCTTCAACATCCATCTTTAGTTATTTTTTAGACAATATTGTAGAAGTTGGCACAGCTGCTCATTTTTTAGATCTTTGTGTCATCAGCAATGTTATTACCTCATCCTTCGTTTTCATAGTGTCACCAGTTATATCATGACCTAAAAAACGATGGAGTTCAAAAGATTTCCATACAAAAGTACCAAAATTAAAAAAATCTATGGTACTTTTGTATCAATAATAGCAAGACGCGAATGGTTTTTTATTTTTCAGGAACAGGAAACAGCAAACATGTGGCACAATGCCTGGCGCATGCCACAAAAGAAAAGTGTGTGTCAATAACAGACTGCATGAGGAATGGCGAATTTTCATTTTCCTTATGCAAGGACGAACGCGTCGGATTTGTCACCCCTGTCTATTTCTGGGGGCTCCCCGACATCGTTGTAAGGTTTCTCAATCTGTTGAATATTACAGACTTGCGACATCACTTCATCTACCATGTGGTTACATTCGGAACTTCCACGGGGCAAGCACATTATATGATGCAACAACTACTGAAACATAAAGGCTTGTGGCTTGATGCAAAGTATAATGTGAGGATGGTGGATGTATGGACTCCCCTATTTGACGTGTCGAATCACGAGAAGTGCATGCGAAAAACGGAAGAAGCAGAAAAGACCATTACCCAAATAACGGAATGGGCTGTGGCTCGCAAGGCAGGCAACTTCGATTACCTGCGCCTTCCCCATTGGTTGGCACGCTGGTATTACCTCACCTACGACAGCCAGCGCAAGACCAAGCATTTCCACGTGATGAAAGACAAGTGTATTGGTTGCAATCAATGTGCGCATCAATGTCCAGAACAAGCCATAACGTGTAAGGACGGTTATCCTGTTTGGACAAAAGAGAAATGCACGCTCTGTCTGAAATGTCTGCACCACTGTCCACAGTTTGCCATACACTATGGTCATCAAACCATAAAACATGGTCAGTTCGTGCATCCATAAAATTGCTCACACAAATCACACCAGAATATAAGATATCAGCATAAATTAAAAATAATGGTCAAAATATTTGGATTTTAACATAGAAAGCGGATTTTTTTGCATTGGTGCTCCCTTTTAATGTCACACGGAAATTCTGGAGCAGCGAAGACAGAGTGAAAGCTCGGTTTCACTATGCTGAGTCGTGACAGAATTAACCTATGGTAAATTCTGGAGCAGCGAAGACAGAGTGAAAGCTCGGTTTCACTATGCTGAGTCGTGACAGAATTAACCTATGGTAAATTCTGGAGCAGCGAAGACAGAGTGAAAGCTCGGTTTCACGATATTGAGTCGCAAGAGAATAAGCCAAAGGCAAATCACGGAAATCACAGAAATTTTTATTTAGTTGTCTGAAAGCAAGAAATAAAACTTAGCGTGTGATCCGTGTGAGGGTTTGACAGTTTACGTGCGTGTGGCAAAAAACTTCCATAGTGGTGCCAACATCAATGCCTGGCAGAACTGACCAGAACGTAGCATCTCATAGACTTCATCTTTATCGCGAAAGAACACTTCCAAATCTTCCGTGGCATCAAGGTGCGTATCGGAAACGAGTTCTACACCCTCTGCCAAATAGGTATAGCACAGATTATTCATCACACTGGGATTTGGAGCCGTAACAAGGAATTGTGTCCACGTTCCACCACCAAAACCTGTTTCTTCTTGAAGTTCACGTTTTGCTGCATCCATAGGATTTTCCCCTTTTTCTACCACACCTGCAGGAATTTCGGTTGAAACAATCTTCAAACCATGCCGCCATTGCCGCTCCAGAATCATCTTACCATCTTTTGTTATGGCAATAACATTAATCCACGTAGGATATTCTAACGTATAATACTCATCGTATATACGACCATCAGGTAACTCAACCTTTTCCACCTTGGCGGTTAGCCAATTGCGCTTGAACAGATATTTCGTTTCAAGCGTTTTCCATTCCATTTCCTTATCACTTCTCATGATGCGTTATCGGATTTTATGTTCATGCAATATATCTGTTACAAATTTACTCATTCTTTTCTAAACTTATAGTAAGAAGTCGCCTACTACCAAGTGATGGTATCGCCACCATGAAACTGATGCAACCTATCATTCTGATCTGACAGCATGTCGAAACAATGATCACCCGTACAATGGCCTGTATAGAACGTAACGTTGGAATATGTTTCGCGCAGACTGGCAGAAATGGCTTGCAACTGCGTATCGGTTTCGTAGTGTTGATCCAGATGGGAATCTAAAAGATGGAAGCCACCTATTGCCACGTCAAAAGGTTGTTTTACCGTCTCCAGTATGTTCAACAGTCCATTGTGGGCACAACCAGTGAAGAGCACTCCATCCACCAAGAATACGAGTTCGTGATGGAACGCATCGGCTGTAAGACTATCATCCGAAGTACGGATTAAAAGATTTTTATCGCCCAAGGGTAGTGCGTGGTGTTGCATGATATGGGCATAGACCTGTACGGGCCCCACCGTGGTATTGTTATCGACAAAGACAAAACGGTCTTGATACCTATCGAAATCAACATGACTGGTTATGGAATGTTGATAGCGACGCACCGATACATACTCCGCACCAGGAATCTGTGCAGAAAGTATGACCTTAGCTTTGCTGTTGATGGTAAGAAACGCATTCAGTCCACCTATATGGTCGCTATGACCATGGGAAATCAAGCAGTAGTCGATGTCGGATAAATCGATGTCCAACAGTGCTGCATTGCGGACAAAGAGATCCGATGCCCCTGTGTCGAGTAGAAACTTACCCGATGGGCCCTCCATATAGATAGAGAGTCCATGTTCTGTTTCCAGTCGTGCATCATTGGTACGATTATCGCTCAGTATGACCAATCGGTTATTCATTGTTTTATGTCTTTTATGTGATGGGGAATCTCCACGATAACGCGACCCTCGGTTATCAAGGTGTAAAGGTAGTGCTTTTTTTTAAGAAATGATAAAAATGCCACCTTTTTCATGAGTATTTCACAATTATTGGTTATCTTTGTATGATATAAGTTACATTGATACCATTCATTAGGCATAACAGTTAGCAGAAATGAAAATGAAGAAGATTTTATTAGGAATGGCTGTCGCGCTGACGCTTACGGCATGCAACGAGAACAAGCAACAGGTAACGACCGCAACAGATACTGCAAAAACGGTGACAGATGTGATGATGAGTCGCAGAAGTATCCGCGCATACAAAGACTCTGTCATCAATCGTGAGACCCTGAATGAGATTCTGAAATGTGGTATCAATGCCCCAAACGGTCAAAACCTACAGTCGTATGAAATCAGAGTGATTGACTCTCCTGCCCTCATCGACTCTATTACGCAAGCCGTAGTAAAAGACAATCCGAAGATTGCTGAGCGTAAAGGTTTTAAGAACATCTTTGTGAATGCTCCCTGTGTGATCTGCATCGCCAACAATACCGAATACGACATGTCGCAGATAGACTGTGGACTGCTGGGTGAGAATATCATTCTCTCGGCATGGGATAAAGGTATCGGTTCATGCTGTCTGGGAAGTTCTGCACGCTGGATACAAGATTCTCCATCTGCCAAGCCATTCCTTGACCGCATGGCATTCTCCAAGGGTTATCAGCTACTCTACTGTATTGCCTTAGGTTATCCAGCAGAGACTCCATACGCAAAGCCAAGACGCGATGACATGATCAGATATATGGAATAAGAACCTGATAAGCATTCGGACAACAAAAGACACGATGATACGACTCACCTATCTCTTCCACAGCGGTTTTGTTTTGGAAACAGACCATTGCGTGCTAGTATTTGACTACTGGATGGATCCTGCCCAAAAGATGGAGCGCTTTATTGGACCACAAAGTCAGAAACCAATATATGTCTTTGTCAGTCATTTCCATGAAGACCACTTCACGAAAGAGATCTTCACATGGAAAGCCACCACGCCTGATATCACCTATATTCTATCAAAGGATATTCTGAAACATCATAGAGCGTGCAAAGAGGATGCTGATATGTGGATGACCAAGGGTATGGTGTGGAACGACAGCCATATCCAAGTGACTGCTACTGGCAGTAACGACAGTGGGGTCAGTTGGATAGTAGAGACCGCCGGTTACCGCATCTTCCATGCAGGTGACCTCTGCAACTGGTTTGCCCGTTTTTTGGCAGAGGGCACTCCTGAAGGAAAAGTGTATAGCGAAGAATGTGACCAATGGATAGACCCTGTGGCAGAAGAGAAGCAGTTTTTGGGCGAGTTGAAAGACATCAAGAAGATTGCCGATAGCTTCGATGTGGTTATGTTCCCCATAGATGGTCGTATTGGCAATGGATATACATTAGGAGCACGCCAGTTTATAGAGCGCTTTAAAGTAGGATTATTGGTTCCCATGCACTTTGTGATGAGCGGTTTTGACTCTGCCTGGCGCATGGAACCATTCTGCCAAGAAAAAAAAGTTCCGTTTTGGTGTATCAGAAACGAGGGAGATAGCATCACACTCGCAGACCATCTCGTCATCAGACAGACTGCACCAGAAGACCTGCCACGCCTCAAGGAGATTTTTGCCATTGCCCGGAAATTCATGAGTGAAACAGGCAATCCAGGGCAATGGGACGAGAACTATCCTGGTGATCAACTCCTTCGTGAGGATATGGATAATGGCGACAGCTATGTAATACAAAAGGGCAACACCATTGTTGCCACCTTTGTATTACGTGGTGGAACAGATCCCACCTACAATGTCATCTACGACGGACAATGGTTAAACGATGAACCGTATGCTGTCATCCATAGGGTGGCAAGTAGTGGAGAGGTGAAAGGGGTTATCCGAGTTGTACTGGACTTTGCACGCCGGCAATATCGGAACATCCGAGTTGACACACATGCCGACAACAAAGTGATGCAACACCTGATGCAGAAAGAGGGATTTCGATACTGTGGCGTTATCCACTGCTGGAACGGTACAGAGCGACTGGCATACCAGTATGTGCAATAGTAAAAGGTGGCACACGTGAAACTAAGAAATAGTTTGTTTTCTATTAAACTTTCACTATCTTTGAAATGACACTACAAAACAATGCCCGACCATAGATGAAGCATATTCGTCAATGGTCGGGCATTAAGATATGTAATAATGTGTATGTCTTTATTCTGAAAGATGGAATTTAGATACCTCGCTAACGGTATTGATTTCCAAAAGTTTTGTTCCACCACCATCGCTGATGTTTCCCGACAAGTAGGCAATCTTGTCGTCAGCCTGAAGATAACCTTTCTGACGAAGCATACGAACCGCAGCTTGGAAAAGACGCTGCTTAGAGATATGGTCTTTCTGGAAAACAGGAATAACACCATACGACAGGTTGAGCAAACGCTGAAGTTTCTCGTTATAGCAAACAGCAAGTACGGGGTTGGGACCACGGAATGCAGCCAAATCACGGGCAGTCCTGCCACTTATCGAATCGATGATAATACCTTTGACACCCAAGCGTTCTGTTGCCTCAATGGCACTATGCGCCATAAATTCACGAATGTCGCAGTTGGGAGACAGAGGAACCTCGATATCGTTCTCGCGCAATTTGTCACATTCAGCCTGTTCGGCAATGGTCGCCATGGTTTGTACAGCCTCAACAGGATATTTTCCGCTGGCTGTTTCACCACTAAGCATCAATGCGTCGGTACGATAATAGATAGCATTGGCGATATCGGTCACCTCAGCACGTGTAGGACGCGGATTATTGATCATGGTATGCAGCATCTGGGTTGCCACGATAACAGGTTTGCGTTTCTGCACGCACTTACGGATAATCTGACGCTGAATACCAGGAATACGCTGAATGGGAATCTCTATACCAAGGTCACCACGCGCAATCATGATACCATAGCTGGCATCGATAATCTCATCGATATTATCAACACCCTCTTGGTTTTCAATCTTTGAAATGATCTTGATATCAGAATGATAAGCATCGAGAATCGCCTGTACGGCACGAACATCGGCAGCAGAACGCACAAAACTATGAGCAACGAAATCGATATCTTCTTCGATAGCCAACATGATGTTATGACGGTCTTTGTCGGTCAATGCAGGCAGGTCGATATGACGTCCCGGTACATTGACACTCTTGTGGCTACCCAGTTGTCCATCATTCTGTACCTGTGCAATAACAGCAGGTCCGTTGATATCCAGTACCAACATATCGAGTGCACCATCATCGAAGAGAATGTGGTCGCCCACTTGCACATCGTTGGCAAAATCAACATAAGAGAGATTGATGATATCATGCTCTGTATCCACTTCAGGACGACCGAAGATCTTCACCACATCGCCCGTTTTATAATCAATCGGCTGGTCACAACCGGTAGTGCGTACCTCAGGACCTTTAGTATCAATGAGCAAGCCAATATGGTGGCTCACAGCACGTGTATTGCGGATAATCTCACGCAGACCGTCTTCTGAAGCATGGGCGGTATTCATGCGCACCACGTTCATACCGGCATCAAAAAGTTGTCGAATAAAATCCTGACTGCATCTGCGGTCGCTGATGCTGGCAACAATCTTTGTCTGTTTCATATATAGATATTAATTAATGTATATTCTTGACGTAAGTAACGAGGGGGATGCTTGCATAGGAAAAGCAATACCAACCGACTAAGATTTTGCAAAGTTAGTCTAAATTACGAAAATTACAAAATAAAATAGCTGCAAACTGTCGATAATTCGATTTTTTGCTTTAACTTTGCATCATATTAACAAACACCTAATATGGAAAAGCATGATTTTGTGACTATTGCCAATCTCACACGAGAAAAAATTCTCTATATGATTGAGATGGCACAGGAGTTTGAGCGCCATCCCAACCGCGAGTTACTCAAAGGAAAGGTTGTGGCTACACTCTTCTTTGAACCTTCCACCCGCACCAGACTTAGTTTTGAAACAGCAGCCAACAGACTCGGAGCACGCGTCATCGGTTTCGCAGATCCGAAGATTACCAGTGGTACAAAAGGCGAAACGCTGAAAGATACCATTTCTATGGTTGCCAACTACGCAGACGTTATCGTGATGCGCCATTATATTGAAGGCGCTGCACAGTATGCTGCGGAAGTTACCGATGTGCCCATTGTCAACGCGGGCGACGGTGCCCACCAACACCCCTCACAATGTATGCTTGACCTTTACAGTATCTACAAGACCCAAGGTACCCTTGACAACCTCAACATCTACCTGGTGGGAGACTTGAAATATGGACGTACCGTCCACTCCCTTCTGATGGCCATGCGTCACTTCAACCCCACATTCCATTTTGTGGCTCCGAAAGAACTTGCCATGCCGAAGGAATACAAAATCTATTGTGAAGAGCACGGCATCAAATATCAGGAGCATACCGCTTTCAACGAGAAAGTCATTGCTGATGCCGACATCCTCTACATGACACGTGTACAGAAAGAACGCTTCTCAGACCTTATGGAATACGAACGTGTGAAGAATGTATATATCCTCAACAACGATATGTTGAAACTGGCAAAGCCCAACATGAAGATTCTTCATCCCCTGCCACGTGTCAACGAAATTGCATACGATGTTGACGACAATCCACATGCTTATTATATCCAACAGGCAGGTAACGGACTCTTTGCGCGCGAAGCCATCTTCTGCGATGTGCTCGGCATCGATTTGTACCAAGTAAGAAACGATCAAACCATTATCCCATGAACAAAAACGAAATGTTGGTTGCCGCCATCGAAAACGGCACCGTAATAGACCACATACCTTCTGAGAAAACATATCAGGTGGCACAGTTGCTCAATCTTGACAAACTTAGTTCTACCGTCACTATCGGCTATAACTACAGATCGAAGAAGCTCGGCAAGAAAGGTATTATTAAAGTAGAGGACAAATGGTTTACCGACGAAGAAATCTCACGGTTGTCGGTCGTAGCACCTAATATTGTGCTCAATATCATCCGTGACTACGAAGTAGTAGAGAAAAAAACGGTATGTACACCCGATGAGATTAAAGGCATTGTAAAATGCAACAATCCAAAGTGTATTACCAACAACGAACCGATGCCTACTTATTTCCATGTCACCAACGGCATCCTCACCTGTCACTATTGCGAAAAGGAACAAGATATTAATAAGGTGGAACTGGTATAAGCCATTCCCCACCCTTTTGACCATATCACCCCCGACAATCGCCACACAACAGAGCGACTTGTCGGGGGTTTCTGCATAACGCCAAGCGTTTGGCGTATGAAAACATCACATTTCACACAATAAATCCGCCCCGCACTCGTTATACTGATAATGAAACTGCAAAGAGTCATCATCACTATACTCGCACTACTCACCTATTCATGGGCAGAGGCACAGTCGTTCTCACTATCGGGAAAAATTCTCGATGAAGACGGTCACGGCCTACCCTTGGCAACAGTCAGTTGTCAGGAGCAACATGCCACAACCATTGCCAATATCAAAGGCGAATATTCACTCCATCTTAAATCGGCAGACTCTGTCAAGGTGCGTTTTTCGATGATTGGCTACCAAACCAAGACACGCACCCTACGCCGTCCCAAAGGACGTCAACGCATGGTAGTGACGCTTTACCCTGCCACTACACTCAACGAAGTTGTAGTGACACAACAAAAGCGCCAAACCAATACCATGCAACAACTGAAATCCGATGCTGTCCGCCATGCGCCATCAACAGCAGGCAACGGCATAGAGGAACTCGTTCAACAGCAAGCAGGCGTCTCCACCCATAACGAACTGTCGAGTCGATATAATGTCAGAGGCGGTTCGTTTGACGAAAACTCAGTATATCTGAATGGTACGGAAATCTACCGTCCCATTCTGGCAAAAACCGGGCAACACGAAGGACTCTCCATTATCAATTCAGACCTGGTCGATAAGATAGGATTCTCGTCGGGAGGTTATGAAGCAAAATATGGCGGTAAGATGTCCAGCGTGCTCGACATCACCTATCGCAGGCCGAAACAATGGGAAGGCAATATACAAGCAAGCCTGTTAGGTGGATCAGCTTATGTGGGCTATGGCAACAAGCATTTCTCTATGTCTCATGGGTTGCGTTATAAAACCAACAGATACCTACTGGGCAGTTTGGAAACAAAAGGAGAATATAAACCACGATACCTCGACTACCAAACCTATCTCAGTTGGCGTCCAAACCAACAATGGGAAATTGAGGCATTAGGAGACTATTCAGAAAACAGATACCACTTCACACCCACAGACCGAGAGACCTCATTCGGAACGATACAGAACGCAAAGACCTTCAAAGTATATTTCGACGGACAGGAGCGTGATCTGTTTCGTACTGCCACAGGAATGACTTCCGTCAGTTTTAGTCCCTCCAATAAAACCATAGTGCGTCTGCAAGGGTCAGCCTTCCATACCCGCGAGCAGGAACGCTATGACATACAGGGACAATATTGGCTTGATGATACACAGACTTCTGAAAACCTCGGAGTAGGCACCTATCGGGAACATGCCCGTAATTACCTGACTGCTCATGCAGAACAACTCCAACTGACAGCATCCCATCGCAACAGCCGCCATCATTGGGAAGCAGGTTTCACAATGAAATGGGAGCACGTCAAGGAGCAGTCGAAAGAATATGAGATGCGTGACTCCAGCGGCTATAACATCCCCCATAAGAGCGACCGCCTTGACATGATTTACTCGATGAACAGTCGCCAACAAGTGACATCCACCCGAACAGAAGCATACCTACAAGACCAGATAAAATGGCAGTTGGGCACCGACAGCCATCAATCCTATTGCACCTTGAATATCGGCTTAAGATGGGCAAGATGGAATTTCAATAGCGAGTCAACACTATCTCCGAGACTGAGTTTTGCCATTATACCAGCCTTCAATACCGACATGACATTTCGTTTGGCAACAGGCATCTACTACCAGTCACCTTTTTATAAAGAGATGCGCGATACGACCACCGCCAATGGTGTAACGATCGTGGCGCTCAACAGTCATATCAAAAGTCAACGCTCCATCCACATCGTAGGTGGATTCGATTATCAGTTCCGTATGTTGGGACGACCATTCCGATTCACAGCAGAAGCCTACTATAAGAAATTAGACCACCTTATTCCATATAACATGCAAAACATGAAAATCGTCTATGAGGGTAATAACATCGCCAAAGGCCATGCCACAGGAATCGATTTCAAACTCTTTGGTGAGTTTGTTCCAGGCACAGACTCATGGCTGACCCTCTCGCTGATGAGTACCCGACAAGACATCAATGGTATCAGCACACCATTACCCACCGACCAAAGGTGGGGTGTCAACCTTCATTTCACAGACTATTTCCCCGGTACCGAACGATGGAAGATGACGCTTCGCCTTGCTTTCACAGACGGACTCCCCTTTGGTGCGCCACACCGCGGATTAGAACAGCAGCAATTCCGTGCGCCAAGCTATAAGCGAGCCGACATCGGAATGAACTATCTGATAGCAGGACAGACCTCATCCAAGCGCAAGGGTCTGCGCCATATCTGGCTCGGTATAGACCTGCTCAATGTGTTTGGTACAGCCAATGTCAGCAACTACTATTGGGTAACCGATGTGACCAATCAACAGTATGCAGTCCCCAACTATCTTACGGGCAGACAAGTAAACGGAAGAATCACAATCGACTTTTAATTAGTGTTAATTCATTGGTGTTTTTCGTTTCCGTAACTTTTTATTAGTATCTTTGCAGCAGATTTAAATACATTAATTTAAAACAACATGAAAATTTCGCACATTGAGCATCTGGGCATCGCAGTCCAGAGCATCGAAGAGAGCCTCCCTTACTTCGAAAACGTATTGGGACTCAAGTGTTATGCCGTTGAAACGGTAGAGGATCAGAAAGTTAAAACCGCATTCTTGAAGTGTGGTGAAGTGAAACTCGAACTGCTGGAGCCGACATCACCCGAAAGCACTATCCAGAAGTGGCTTGACAAAGGCAACAAGGGTGTACACCACGTAGCTTTCTGTGTAGAAGACGGTGTTGCCAATGCATTGGCAGAGGTTAGCGAAAAGGGCGTTCGTCTGATTGATCAGGCTCCCCGTAAAGGTGCTGAGAACCTCAACATTGCATTCCTCCACCCCAAATCAACCGCAGGTATCCTTACCGAGCTTTGCGAACACTAATAGATCATTCAAGTTAAGAATCAAAATACAATTATGTCTAAACAGTTAGAAAAAATCAAGCAGCTCATCGAGAAGCGTGAGAAAGCTCGTCTCGGTGGTGGTGAGAAAGCCATCCAGAAGCAGCACGACAAAGGAAAATATACAGCACGTGAGCGCATTGAGATGTTGCTCGACAAAGGCTCTTTTGAAGAATACGATATGTTCAAGGAACACCGTTGCCACAATTTCGGCATGGAGAAGAAGCAGTTCCTTGGCGATGGTGTAGTAGCCGGTAGCGGTACTATCGACGGTCGTCTGGTATTCATCTTTGCCCAGGACTTCACAGTTCATGCAGGTTCTCTCTCTGAGACCATGAGCCAGAAGATTTGCAAAGTGATGGACATGGCCATGAAGATGGGTGCTCCCCTGATTGGTATCAACGACTCAGGTGGTGCCCGTATTCAGGAAGGTATCAACGCTTTGGCAGGTTACGCAGAAATCTTCGAGCGTAACATCCTCGCTTCGGGTGTTATCCCACAGATTTCAGGTATCTTCGGTCCTTGCGCAGGTGGTGCAGTTTACTCTCCTGCTCTTACCGACTTCACTCTGATGATGGAAGGCACCTCATACATGTTCCTCACAGGTCCAAAAGTAGTAAAGACCGTAACAGGTGAAGATATCGACCAGGAGCACCTCGGTGGTGCAAGCGTTCACGCTTCAAAAAGTGGTGTAACCCACTTCACCGCTAAAACAGAGGAAGAAGCTATTGAAATGCTGAAGAGTCTGTTGAGCTATATTCCATCTAACAACATGGAGCAAGCTCCTCGCAAGGAGTGCAACGACCCCATTGACCGTTTGGAGGATTCCCTCAACGAGATCATCCCTGAGAATCCCAATGAGGCATACGATATGTACAAGGTAATTGGTGCTATCATCGATAATGGCGAGTTCTTTGAAGTACAGCCTAAGTTTGCTAAGAACATCATCGTAGGTTTCGCTCGTTTCAATGGTCAGAGTGTCGGCATCGTAGCCAACCAGCCTTCTTGCTATGCAGGTGTGCTTGACGTAAATGCTTCACGTAAGGGTGCACGCTTTGTACGTTTCTGCGATGCATTCAACATCCCCATTGTATCACTCGTTGACGTACCAGGCTTCCTCCCCGGCACAGGCCAGGAGTACAACGCAGTCATTCTGCACGGTGCTCAGTTGCTCTACGCTTACGGTGAAGCTACAGTACCCAAGATTACTGTTACCCTGCGCAAATCATACGGCGGTTCTCATATCGTTATGGGTTCAAAACAGCTCCATACCGACCTCAACTACGCATGGCCTTCAGCTGAAATCGCTGTTATGGGAGCAAGTGGTGCTGCTGCTGTTCTCTATGCGAAGGAAGCTAAAGCCAAGAAAGAAGCAGGTGAAGATGTTAAGTCATTCATTGCCGAGAAGGAAGAAGAGTACAACGAACTCTTTGCCAATCCTTATCAGGCAGCAAAATATGGCTATATTGACGACGTGATTGAACCACGTAACACTCGTTTCCGCATCTGCCGTGCGCTTGCTCAGCTTGCCACCAAGCGTGATGCACTGCCCGCTAAGAAGCACGGTAACATTCCGATGTAAAATATCCCGTCTATGAAGAATGAAGTATATGCAGCTATTGCCATGGCTCTTCATGAGTTCAAAGGCAATAATGTCCACGACAAAGAGTCATGCATCATCACTATTGATGACAAGCAGACCCAGTGGAATGGATATGCTCTGACTATGACAGAACATCCCTAAACACAAAGCGCGATGAAAAAAGAATACAAATATACAATTAATGGCAACAAGTATGAAGTAGCCATTGGTGACGTTGTCGAGAACATGGTTACCGTCAATGTCAATGGTGAAGAATACAAAGTGGAAATGGAACCAGAACCTGAAGTGGAGAAGGTTGTTGTGAAGCCTGTTGTGGCAAAGCCCACAGCAGTTCCATCAGAAGCTCCATCAGGAAGAGCCAACTCCAACAATGCGCTTAAGGCTCCACTGCCAGGTGTCATCACAGAGATTCGCGTCAATGTAGGTGACGAAGTACAGGCAGGCGACGTAGTCTTGGTATTGGAAGCTATGAAGATGGCTAATAATATCGAGGCAGAGAAGAGCGGTAAGATTACCGCAGTATGCGTTCAGCCTGGACAGAGCGTCATGGAAGATGATGCACTTGTAGTAATCGAGTAATCTCTATTCATACTAAATAAAGGAGGGAGCCTCTACTGAGGTTCCCTCCTTTATTTTTGTTTATCTGATTGATGCAGAGACTATATTGTTGCTGTACGATTGCAGGCAGTCATCTTCTCTGCCGATGTTTACCCTGACATTAGCACTTGATTACAGGCTGTTGTCTGCTTTAGGAAAGACAACGGTCGGCGTAAACGATTTAGCCTCTTCAAAATCCATCAAGGCATAGGATATGATGATGCACACATCGCCAACTTGCACTTTACGTGCTGCAGCACCATTCAGGCAAATACAGCCACTGCCTCGTTCTCCCTTAATAATATAGGTTTCAAAGCGTTCGCCATTATTATTATCTACTATCTGGACTTTCTCCCCTGCTATCATATTGGCAGCATCCATCAAATCTTCATCGATGGTGATACTTCCCATATAGTTAAGATTTGCCTCTGTCACTGTCACACAGTGAAGTTTTGACTTCATTACCTCTATCATCATGACTATGCCTTATATTTAATGTGATCAATGAGTCGGATTGGAGTCTTTCCACAATATACTGTGATGCAACCTACGACGTAGGGAGTATCGTCCCAAGCGGCAATATCCTGCAAGGTGTTACCGTCAACGATAGAGAAATATTCCACTTCAAGGCCATCCACCGCATTGATGGTATTGACCACAAAATCATGGGTTTCGCCCACAGTATGCGTCTTAGCGTAAGAGATACTTTCCTTCAGGGTCTTGTAGATGGCAGGTGCTATGGCGCGCTCATCTTTAGCCAACAGGGTGTTGCGTGAACTGCGTGCCAATCCGTCAGCATCGCGCACGATGTCGCATTCCACAATCTGCACTTTCAAACCGAGTTGTTTCACCATAGCCTTGACCACAGCAATCTGTTGCCAGTCTTTCTCACCAAAGTAGGCACGATTGGGCTTAACGATATAAAACAAGCGGCTCACCACCTGACACACACCATTGAAGTGTCCGGGACGGTGTGCACCTTCCATTACCGTTGAAACTGGCGGAAATTCAAACTGACGAGTGTCTGGAGTAGGATACATCTCCTCCACAGAAGGAGCCAGCACATAATCAGCTCCACACGCATCGAGCAACTGACAGTCGGCATCAAGCGTGCGTGGGTAATTTTTCAAATCATTCTTGTCGTTGAACTGTGTAGGATTGACAAACACCGACACTACGGTAATGCCATTCTCCTTGACACTACGTCTAACCAACGATGCATGTCCTTCATGGAGGGCACCCATGGTAGGAACCAAACCTATTTCTTTTCCATTTTTTCGGTCTTCAAACAATTGGTTTTGAAGATCTACGATTTTACTGAAAACTTTCATTTCAAATTTCTTTGTTTTTCTAAAGCGAGTGCAAAATAACTACTTTTTTATCAAATAATGAAAGGATTTGGTGAAAATATGCCAAAAGAAGGTACAAAAACCTTAAAATATCGCATTTACAAATCATTTTTTGAAAAAAAATTCGTATCTTTGCAAAGATTAAATCATTCAATAATATGGCAAAGAAGATATTGTTCATCAACCAAGAGATTGTTCCTTATGTACCGGAAACAGACCTTTCACACATGGGTAAGGCATTGCCTCAAGTCATGCAAGAGAGTGGTCACGAGATTCGCACCTTCATGCCCAAATGGGGTAATATCAATGAACGTCGCGGTCAACTACATGAAGTGATCCGTCTCTCAGGTATGAATCTTATCATCGACGATACCGACCATCCATTGATTATCAAGGTAGCTTCTATCGTCCAGACTCGCATACAGGTATATTTCATTGACAACGATGATTATTTCACTCGTCGTCAGATGGACAAGGATGAAAACGGTATGGACTATGCAGACAATGGCGAGCGTGCAATTTTCTTCGCTCGTGGCGTATTGGAAACTGTTAAGAAGCTCCGTTGGGTACCCGATATCATCCACGTACAGGGATGGATGGGAGCCGTAGTACCCTTGTTTATCAAAAAGGCCTATTATGATGAACCTTCATTTGCCAATACCAAGGTAGTCACCTCGTTGTTCCCCAACCAGATGACAAGTGATTTGGCGCCCAACTTCAAAAAGTGTCTTGAGTTCCGCGATATTACAGCCGACACCCTCACAAAATACAACGAAGTATTTGATGCTACAGAACTGGCTAAGTTGGCTATCGACTATAGCGACGGTGTCATTGCTGCCCATCAAGACACAGAAGCAGACTGGATGAACTACGCCGCAGAGCAGGGCATCCCCACTCTCGCCTATCCCGGTGCTGATTTCGGTAAGGCTTATGAGGAGTTCTACGAAAAGATTTAATGCAAACCTTAATAAGGTAAAAGATAAATTAGGATATCATTAAGATAATCATTACTTCAATGACAAAGGAAACACTATTAGCAGCTATTGTCCTCCCACTGATGGCAATCTGCTCTTGCGACGAGGAAACAGCAAACGTCGGTAATTCTATTAGCGACAGCGCTGACTTGTTTGCTATTGCAACCGACTCTTTTCAGGTGAGTTCTCGGTCGCTTGTGGTCGATTCGGTGATTTCACGAAGTGAATACAGCTATCTCGGTCGCATCAAAGATCCAGAGACCGGATCATATATCACGAGTGACTACATGTCGCAGTTTACCTTGCTTGAAAACGAAAGCAATGCCATCTTCCCTCCAAAGGATAGTGTGGCAAGTCTGATTGACAATGAAATCGTAGCAGACTCATGCGTACTGAATGTTGTTGTCAACAAGTGGCAAGGTGACTCTCTCGCAGCTTTGAAACTCTCTGTTTTTGAGATTGGCAATCCTGTAGAAGAAGGAAAAACCTACTATACTAATTTCGATCCTGCTGCAAAGGGTCATATCCGTGAAGACGGACTGCACGAAAACAAGATTTTCTCTATCGTCAATCTTCAGTTGAGTGACAGTCTGCGTAAAGTGCAGCAATCAGGTTCCTATTATGAGTATGTCAGCATTCCCCTCAACAAGGAATATACCGACAAGGATGGTAATACCTACAACAACTATGGTACCTACCTGATGCGCACCTACTATGCTCATCCAGAATACTTTAAGAACTCATATAACTTCATCCATAAAGTATGTCCCGGTTTCTATTTCAAGATTACAGACGGACTGGGACTGATGAACGAGGTGAGTCGTACACAGCTGATGATTTATTTCCGTGGCAAAGAGGGTGGCAAGACCTACGTGGGTAGCAAAACCTTTAACGGCACAGAGGAAGTATTGCAGACAACCCGTATCACCAACGACAAGAAGACTGTGGCTCGCTTGGCTTCAGACAATAGTTGCACCTATCTGAAGACACCTGCCGGTATTTTCACAGAAGTGACCCTGCCCATTGATGACATCAAGCGCAACCATGAGAATGATACGATCACGTCTGCTAAGATTGTATTCAACAAGATGAATACCCAAAACGATCTCAGCGATAATCTCCTTCAGCAACCCACACAATTGTTGATGGTAGAGAAAGACAGTCTCTATTCGTTCTTTGAGAATCTGAAAGTCACAGACAACAAGACATCGTATTTGGCAACATACAGCAGTACAAAGAATACCTATACATACAGCAATATCTCCAACCTCATCAATCATCTCTATAAGAAGAAGCAGGCTGGTGGTAGCAATTATACTGCAACACATCCTAATTGGAACAAGGTTGTATTGGTGCCTGTCAAGACTGTGACCACCTCGTCAACATCTTACTATCAGACGTCAACCACTATTACCGGTATCAACAACGAGATGTCGCTGACCAGTGTTCGTCTTGTGGGAGGTAGCGAGAATGCCCATACCCCACTCCACATTACCGTCATATACAGTAGAAACCAATAGTCATCATTATGGCCGATAATTTTCTGGAGAAGCATTTCGAAGAATATGAGGCTCGCAAAGCCGCTTATCTCCGTAAAAAGAAACATCTACCCAAGATCAAGAAACCATCGATACAACGGCCTGACGACGAAGCACTATAAGTAAAAACCCCGATTTCATCTTTCATGAAATCGGGGTTTTCTGTTTCGCATCAATATAGTAAGGTTCAGCTGACATTTCGAGTGATAAACGATCAATGATGGTGTATATCAGCAATTTGGGAAATTCTGTTTCCCACAAAACCCTTAATATACAAGACTAAGAGAATTCAAAAGTCTTAATTTGCATATAATGTAAGAAGAGATTGTTTTTAATAGCCCAAGTATTAAGTAAACTCTTTGCTGTAAACAACTTATACAAGATAATTTTAAAACAATCATAGATTATTTAATATGCCATCACTCCAAATTCCTGAAGTCCCCAAAATATCACATGATGAAACAGCAAAACCCGAACAAATCTCGTTGACGACCCGAATACACCGGGAATAAATAGCACAACTTAAACTGCAATCATTCAGAATACATGATACGGTAAGGGTTCTGGCATTGCCTCCTCCAGATTGGTAGGATGAACAAAACGGAAGCGAGCGCCACCATGATAGGTATTGTCGAGCCATATACGTCCTCCAAGTATCTCTATGATCTGACGACATATCTGCAATCCAAGACCAGTGCCTTTGGTAAACTGGTCAAGTTTGACAAAACGATCGAAAATCTTTTCAGCATATTCCGGTTTGATGCCACATCCCTGATCGGTAACAGCAAACGAAGCACTCTCGTCATCATGGTCCACAACAAGTGACACTGTAATATTACCTTTGTCACTAAACTTAATGGCATTGGTAAGCAGATTGACAAGTACTTGCCGCAGACGTGTCTTATCGGTAACGAAATGAACAGACGGTTCGTCACACTCAAAAACGAAATGTATGGGTTTACGACACGTCATCTCTACCGATTCTATTGTTGTCTGGCACAATTGCTTCACATCACACAGAGTCAACTCCATCCTTACATGTCCACTCTCTATACGCGAGAGATCGAGCACATCGTTGATGAGATTGAGCAACGCATTGGTATTCTCTTGTATGACATTGCTGAAATGGGTTTTCTCTTGAACGCCCAAATCTTCTGACTGTGTAGCCAACAAATCTGAGAATCCCACAATAGCATTGAGTGGCGTGCGGATTTCATGACTCATATTGGCAAGAAAAGCCGATTTCATATGATTAGCTTCCTCGGCTTTATCACGTGCCTCTTCCAATTCCTTTCCTTTCTGAATCAGTTCTTTGCGTAAGCGGTGAGACTTGATAAGTGCCACAATGGCAATACTGAGTCCTATACTGAGAAACACCGTGGCAAAAAGGATGTAGTCGATAACCACACTATGTTTCTCGAAGAATGGTTTCGGCTCATTTATAATCGTAAAACCTTCAGGCAACCCGCTCTCGCTGATGTCTAAATCCTGCATGCGCCGATAGTCGAAGACAAAACCTTCATTCAGATATACCCATCCTTGGTCAGAGCGTGTTTCAAGATAATCCTTACACATCTCACCAAGTTTCTCATTCTTGTTAGCATATTCAGGAATCCAACCACCCACAGCCCATCCATTCATACCCGATCCCGCAACAGAGAATACCGGTACTGACGGATTGAGCGTACGAAACAGTTCTGCAGAATGGCTCACATTGAAACTGTTGTTAGCATCAAGTCGCCAAGAGCCTATCAGAAGTACATCAGTTTCGGGATTAAGCCGTTTTATTTTCTTGGCTAACGTATCAAAAAAGCCTGTACGCCCATCATAATAATGCATCTGAATATTGCTGAACTTAGCTTGCCGCATATCCTTGCGTGCCAAGGCTTGCAATGACACACCGCCCAACGAATTATCGGAAACGAAATAATAGTTTTTCGCATGAGGATACATCCGTTTGGCTAACTCTATATTTTTCTCAACAGAATAGCGCGTCAGAATACCACCAATAAGATTATAGTCCTGATAATCAGAGCGCAAGTATTTTAATTCAGGGGTCCACGATGCCACATCGGTTGTATCATCCGGCAATTCCACCATGGAAAAGCTACAACCACCTACGAGCACTGGGATTTTCTTATACTCTGGGTTTGGAATAGAAAGGAAAGTAGATACTGCCTCACAGCCCGTCAGCACTACGATATCGGGGCGCATGTGACCATTATTGTATTTGCTGATGATGCCTTCCATCCATTTGCGCCAGTCTTTTATGTCAATCATTCCATTACAGTTCATGCTCTCCACAAAAAGACGCGAATTGGGAATATTTGTCTTGACATAATTGGAAAACTCTCCCAAATTATCAGCAACTATCTTGTTGTCGGGTTCATAAGAAGTCACATAGAGAATGCGGTCATCGGCTAAAAGTCGGTGAGGCATGCCTAACATAAGCAACAATAGACAAATGTGTGTCCAAAAGGAAATATTCTTATAAATCCTATTCATGATGCAAAGATACTGTTTTTTATTGCTTTCTGCGAATAATTAACCAGAATATTTTCAATCAAAACATTTTTTCCCTATCTTTGCAAAACAATAACAAACAATAGAAATCATTCCCATAGCGTATGAATATCATTATGGTCAGACACACCCATGTCAATGTTGCACCAGGCACCTGTTATGGTCAGACAGACGTTAGCGTAGCCGATACTTTTCAGCAAGAAGCAGAACAAACAAAAACACAGCTTGAAACATATTGGAAGGATGGTTTTCCTGATGCTGCATTCACTTCACCACTTACCAGGGCGCGATTGTTGGCAGACTATTGTGGCTTTGCCTCTGCCAACGCCGACAAGCGATTGATGGAAATGAACATGGGCGATTGGGAAATGCAACGCTACGACAACATTACAGACCCCTATCTGCAACAATGGTATGATGATTATCTGCATTTGCCGACACCCAATGGCGAGAGTTTTCCAATGCAGTATCAACGGGTAGCCTCCTTCTTCGACGAATTGAAAGATCACAACTACCATCGGGTGGTCATCTTCGCCCACGGTGGTGTACTTGCCGCAGCTTCCATCTATGCCAAGCTCTATTCCCCAGAAGAGGCATGGAAGCATCAGACACCTTATGGTGGGGTGACAGAATTGAATATCGCCCCATAAAGCGCATCATTCAGAACGTAAAAAAAGAGTGAAGAACCTGATTCTTCACTCTTCTTTTATGATTTCAACTGTTCTGTTACTGTTTAGCGATAATCTTACCACCCTCTTCAATGGCTTGCATATTCAGCGGAATAAGACCATGATGACGTTCAGGCAACGTTTTGAAAAGAGCTTTCTCTACGCCAGCAGTACTTACAACAGGGGCAACCTTGAGCAGTCCACCCAACACAATCATGTTGAACACCTTACCGTTTTTCATCTCGGCAGCCTTGTCCATCGCATCAATACGATATACTGTGATGTCGCTACGTGTAGGAGGATTAATGATTCCGAAACTGTCGTATATCAGAATGCCACCAGGTTTGAGTTTTGGTTCAAACTTTTCCAGCGAAGGTTGGTTGAGCACAATGGCAATGTCAAACTTACTGAGGATTGGTGACGATATCTTCTCGTCACTCACAATGACTGTGACATTGGCAGTACCACCACGCTGTTCTGGGCCGTAAGCAGGCATCCATGTCACTTCCTTATTGTCCATCAGTCCCGAATAGGCCAGGATTTTACCCATAGAGAGTACACCTTGTCCTCCGAAACCGGATATGATGATTTCTTTTTTCATTGCTTCGTTGTTTATTTCCTGTTGATTGACTAAAGTCCCGTAGTGTCCTTGAGGTCACCCTTTGGATAGTATTTGAACATGTGTTCTTCCATCCATTCGTTAGCGGCCTTAGGTGACATTTTCCATCCACTATTGCAGGTTGATACAATCTCTACAAGACTACTTCCCTTTCCTGCCATCGAAGCTTCGAAAGCCTTACGTATGGCTTTCTTGGCACCACGTATGGCAGCCACAGTTTCCACACTCTGACGAGTCACATAGCATGTGCCTTCGAGTGTAGAAGCAATCTCGGTGATGTGAAGGGGATATCCATGAAGATCAGCCTGACGACCATAAGGACAGGTAGAAGTCTTCATTCCCATCAAGGTAGTAGGCGCCATTTGTCCGCCTGTCATACCATATATAGCATTATTGATGAAGATAATAGCGATATGTTCACCACGATTCAAGGCATGGATGGTCTCACATGTTCCAATACAAGCCAAGTCGCCATCACCTTGATAGGTAAACACAAGACGGTCAGGCCAAAGCCGTTTAACGGCAGTAGCCACAGCAGGAGCACGTCCATGGGCAGCTTCCTGCCAGTCGATGTCCAGATAGTTGTAAGCAAAGACGGCGCATCCCACTGGTGACACGCCAATGGTTTTATCGGTCATACCCATTTCCTCGATGACCTCAGCCACCAACTTATGTACCACGCCATGTGAACAACCAGGGCAATAATGCATGTGGTTGTCGTTCATCAGGGTCGGTTTCTGATATACCAGATTCTCCGGTTTAATGATTTCGTTCTCCATAGTTACCTCATCTTCTTTATAGCTTCAACGATTTCCTCTGGCTCGGGAACAATACCTCCCAAGCGACCGAAATGCTCTACAGCGATATCGCCGTTAACAGCCAGGCGCACATCCTGTACCATTTGTCCGGCGTTGATTTCTACCACAAGTACGCCTTTCTTGCCTTTTGCCACTTGAGCGATAGCTTCTGACGGGAATGGCCACAGCGTGATGGGGCGCAACAGTCCCACCTTCAGTCCTTCTTCGCGAGCCATTTCCATAGCTTTCTGTGTCAGACGTGCTGCACTACCGAAGGCCACAACGATAAAATCAGCATCATCACACTGGATGGTTTCATAGCGTACTTCCTTCTCGCGGATGGTCTTATACTTCTCTTGGAGATGAAGATTTCGCAACTCCATAGCCTCAGGTTTGAGTTCGAGCGACGTGATGATATTGGGCTTGCGGTCTTTGGTGCGTCCGATAGTAGCCCAAGGACATTCTTTTCTGATTTCCTCTTCTGTGCGACGCGGTTTGATGGGTGGCAAAACAACCTTTTCCATCATCTGTCCTATCACACCATCAGCCAAAATCATGGCAGGGTTACGATATTTGAAAGCCAGCGTAAATGCGAGATCCACAAAGTCTGCCATTTCCTGAACGCTATCAGGAGCTAAGACGATGGTATTATAGTCACCATTACCTCCTCCACGAGTAGCTTGGAAATAGTCGCCCTGTGAGGGTTGGATGGTTCCCAGTCCGGGTCCTCCGCGTTGCACGTTGATAAACACACCGGGCAGTTCTGCACCAGCCATATAGGTAATACCTTCCTGCATCAATGCGATGCCTGGCGATGATGACGAGGTGAGCACGCGCTTTCCTGCAGCGGCTCCACCATAGATCATATTGATAGACGCCACTTCACTTTCAGCCTGCAACACCACCATACCGGTGGTTTCCCAGGGTTTCAGTTCAGCCAGAGTCTCGATGACCTCACTCTGCGGAGTAATAGGATATCCGAAATATCCGTCAGCACCACAGCGGATGGCAGCATGGGCCAAGGCCTCATTGCCTTTCATGAGTGTTACTTCCTGTTCTATCATAATCTTATCCCTCCATTTTTTTACGATAGACAGTAATACAAGCGTCCGGACACACAATGGCGCACGAAGTGCAACCTGTACACTTGTCTATCTGTGCAGGTTCCACATAGGGATAGCCATGCACATTGACACGATTGGCCAATACAATAACGCCTTGTGGACAAGCACTTACACACAGCGCACATCCTTTACAGCGGTCGGTATCAACCACAACAGCTCCTTTAACCTTTGCCATAATTTTTATATTTTATGGGTTATACGAATCCTTGTGATAATAGTTCAGGATATCGTCAAGCATTTGCTTTGCTTCGACAGCAGGACTCTCTGGGTCAATCTCGATGGCTTTCAAGTAATTGTTGATAGCTCCTTGCCAGTCGGCCTGTCTGCGGCAAGCATTACCTTGTTCATAATATTCCTGAGCTGTCATTGTCATTATTCTCTATTTATAGTATTCCTTCTTACCAGCAGCCAAAGTATTCTTCATCAGCGAGCAGATAGTCATCGGCCCTACTCCACCGGGCACGGGAGTGATAAACGAACACTTAGGTGCTACCTCATCAAACTTGACGTCACCATTAAGACGGAATCCGCTTTTGCGTGTGGCATCAGGTACTCGAGTGGTGCCCACGTCAATAATAACTGCACCAGGCTTCACCATGTCTGCTGTAACGAAGTCGGGACGTCCAATGGCAGCGATGATGATATCAGCATTTCTACATTCCTCTTTGAGGTTCTCCGAATGAGAGTGACAAACAGTAACGGTAGCATCGCCATATTGTTTCTGCATCATGAGTTGTGCCATAGGTTTGCCCACGATATTGCTTCTGCCCAATACGACACACTTCTTGCCACTTGTTTGAACATTATAGCGCTTGAGCAAAGTAATAATGCCCAATGGTGTGGCAGAAATGAAGCAAGGCAATCCAATAGCCATACGTCCTACGTTGACGGGATGGAATCCATCCACATCCTTTCGATAGTCGATGGCTTCAATCACTTTCTGCTCATCAATATGTTTGGGCAATGGCAACTGTACAATGAATCCATCTACATCGGCATCTTTGTTCAACCGATCGACGCACTTCAGCAGTTCCTCTTCAGTAATATTGTCCTCATAGCGGATAAGGGTTGATTTAAATCCACAAGCTTCGCAAGCCAGTACTTTATTTTTCACATAGGTCTCCGAACCACCGTCGTGACCTACCAACACTGCTGCCAAATGAGGTTGCTTACCTCCATTGGCCATGATGCCTTTCACTTCTTCCGCTATTTCAGCCTTAATAGCCGCTGCGGTTGCTTTACCGTCTATCAGTTGCATAAAGTTTATTTCGTTTGAATTGTTATGTTTCTGTGTCCTTTATCTATAAGAACATTACATCTTGGGCATTCCACCCTTCATGTGGCGCATGGCATTAGCCATCTGCATCATTTTCGAGCTATTGCCGCCTGTCATCATCTTCATCACCTTACGGGTCTGCTCAAACTGTTTGAGCAGGCGGTTCACATCTTCTATCTTTGAACCACTACCCTTTGCTATACGCTGACGACGACTTTGATTGATGATATCTGGGTTTGCACGTTCTTTGGGTGTCATCGACTGAATGATGGCCTCAACACCTTTAAAGGCATTATCATCGATATCCACATCCTTGATAGCTTTTCCTACACCAGGTATCATGGCTGCAAGATCTTTGATATTACCCATTTTCTTGATTTGCTGAATCTGACTCATGAAGTCGTTGAAATCAAACTTGTTCTTGCGAATCTTCTTCTCAAGTTCTTTGGCCTGTTTTTCATCAAACTGTTCCTGAGCACGTTCAACAAGTGATACGATATCACCCATTCCAAGAATACGGTCTGCCATACGATCAGGATGGAATACATCAATAGCTTCCATCTTTTCACCTGTTCCCACAAACTTGATGGGTTTGGTTACAACAGTACGAATGGAAAGGGCAGCACCACCACGGGTGTCACCATCGAGTTTGGTGAGTACTACACCATCGAAGTCAAGCCGATCGTTAAACTCCTTGGCAGTATTAACAGCATCCTGACCCGTCATGGCGTCAACCACGAAGAGCGTTTCATCTGGATTGACAGCCTCTTTGAGCGTAGCTATCTCGTTCATCATCTCCTCATCAACGGCCAAGCGACCAGCAGTATCGATGATGACAACATTATAGTTTTTAGCCTTCGCTTCACGAATGGCATTATTGGCAATCTCTACAACATTTTTATTATCTGGCTCGGAATATACAGGTACACCAACACTCTCGCCCACTACGTGCAACTGCTGGATAGCAGCAGGACGATAGACGTCGCATGCCACGAGCAATGGATTCTTATGCTGTTTGTTTTTCAGCATATTAGCAAGTTTTCCGCTGAACGTTGTCTTACCCGAACCTTGCAGACCCGACATCAGCACGATGGCAGGACGATTCTCTAATGTAAGTTCGACAGCTTTACCGCCCATCAGTTCAGCCAGTTCGTCGTGTACAATCTTCACCATCAACTGACTGGGCTTCACAGCAGTCAGCACATTCATACCCATGGCTTTCTGCTTTACCGTATCAGTAAAGCTCTTGGCTACCTTATAGTTGACGTCAGCATCCAATAAAGCACGACGCACATCCTTTAAGGTTTCTGCCACGTTAATCTCGGTGATTTTTCCTTCACCTTTCAGTATCTTGAACGAACGTTCAAGTCTTTCACTTAAGTTTTCAAACATATCTTATTACTTATATCTTTGGTGCAAAGATACAAATTAGAACCCGAAATACCAAATTTTACTGCACGTAATGCTTGGGAAAAATACAACCGCCCCTTCTATTTGCACACCACAAAACGGAATGTGCAATATCTGTAATCGAGAATCGCCATCAGAGATGGAAAAGAAAAACGGCCGGCAGCATACCGACCGATTTCATACTAAACTAAACAAATACTATTACCATTTTTGTGTCTGTGATGTTCTTAACACGTTGCAAAGGTACGCCTATTCTCCCAATGCCACAATACCTAAAAATGAGGGATTAGCCAAACACAAAGCGTATGGACTCATAGATTTGCATGAATAGTATATAGAAAAGTATGAAAGGAGTAATACTACGGAGTCCATCCAACAACGAGTCATAGACATGCCCGATATGACGGATTCGCTCCATTACCGCTCCATATAACATGGATGAGGTGACGATGGAGAATGCCAATACAGGAAGGAGGCTTGAAGCGAATGGCGACGGAAACAGATGTCCGGTAGCGCTCAACAACACGGCATGGGGCAGTATGGTCAGCAAAAGTAATGCCACAGCATAGACCACCAAGAGTCCCAGACTCATCAGCAAGGCACGGCGTTCGCGATAGGTATTGCTGTAGGCCAATACTCCACATCGGCGCAAGCAACCATAAGCCATTCCCATCAACAATATATTCACCATCAATGGCGTTGCCAATATCTCAGAGAAATGTCCGAAAAACCAGCGCAATCCTTCACTAGACAGGAGAGAACGAACTTGATCGTTTGGAAATGCCGCACTCCATATCCACGAAAACAAGATTAACGCCACCTCTGCCATTGCCAAGGTTGTTGCAAAATATGCTAATCGCTTTTTCACCATATCGACATACTCATACTGATTACTCTCTTCACCTCTAATCGGTCAGTTTCATCACTCTGCGTCAGGTTCAAGATTGTCAAGGTCGAGGATACGCAACTCCAAGGCTCTTACCACCAAACGGGTGGCGTTAACACTCTCTCCTTCAGGAAAGAGTTTGTGGACCAGTTCATTCTGTCGTTTCTCCAGACTCTTCACGCCAAAGGGCATTCCCCGCAGGTTGGTAATCTGTTCTTTAGTATAGCCGAGGGCCAGATGACGCAGGAAACGCTCATCATATTCATCAATCTCATAGTTGACCAAAGCCTCTTGACGTACCAGTTGCATGGTAACATCCCGTTTGAAACGCTCAACAATCTTTTTGAGTATAGGTTCGTTGAATACCAGTTGTTTGCCTTCCATCACAGCTCCGACATCTGAACGAGTCAGCAATTCTCCACTTTTAAGAATGATGCCGTCTGCTCCCGCATCGAGTGCATCAACCCATAGTTTCTCATTGAGAATCTCGCCGGTAAAAATCAGCACTTTTACCTCTTTATAGTTTTGTTTGGTCTGACGACAGATTTCCACGCCAACAGTTGTAGAACCTCCAAGTCCGAGGTCAAGCAATACCAAGTCCGGTCTTTGCTGACGGATCAGCTTCCAATAGTCAGCTTCATTGCTTGCCGTACCTATGATGTCGGCTTCAGGAATATCGTTTCTGATGATTCCTTCCGTGCCTTTAAGTTCCAACGGCACATCTTCTACGATAATAAGTTTAAAGTTTTCCATATTTGGGTAATGTTAATTTCACATAAGTTTTACCATCCTCTACTGTTGCCCAAATGCCACAACCACGCAAGTTTGTTGTTTCTCCATGATCGCGCACCACCTGTCGGCATAACAGATAAGGTATATGTTCTGAAGAGGAAGGGGTGAAGAGTGTTTCTGCCTCCTCCTTTGAAATATTCATGTGTGGTTGGGTAATAGTAAAGAGCCAATAACGGTTGTCTTTGCTCTCTACACTAACCTCGCTGTCTTTTTGCACCAAGATTTGCCACATCACATTCAGCGCATGGCTATCTCCCAAAACTTGATGACCATAGCAATCGACAGCCTTGAGATGAAGATGGAAGCGTTCCACTTGTCGAAGTGCTTGTTCGCTGAGAATACCATAGAGTTCGCGATAGTAGCTGACCACTTCTGCGAGATTGTTCTGATCATCTGCAGAAGCCAACTGCCGGATGCGGTTGGGATAATACATGGTCTCATGTTTTAGCGTTGACAAACAGTTGTCAAGTACGGCATTGGTAACATGAAGATTGCTACATTCAAGTTCTGCCCACCGCAATTCGTCATCCGCCAGTTCGATATCTATGCGTTGTTTTTTCTCCCTATTGAACTGTTTATATAGTCGATGCCGATAATATTGCATATAGTAGGCTGGAATGAGAAGCATGAGGATGATGATGAGCAGAATGACCGCGATACGCTTATTAGATTGCGATTGCTGCATTTTTCGGCAATAGTCAGCAAGGGTATTGTCTGCTGAGAGTTCTTTATACAGCTGGGTGTAGGCCTTGTTATTATAAGCATAGAGTTGCCAATCGTGAAGGGCAAGGGCTGCCACCGCACTCTCATTACGAATGTCGAGCACTACTTGATAGTTGACATCAACACTATCGTGCAGCCACGCTATTTCTGGCGATAGTGTGGCACTCTCGTCAATCAGTTTCATGAGCAGGCAGCTGTCAGAACGTTGTTTGAGATACTGCAAGTTAAGGTATTTCATGCATGAATCTGCAAATTCCAACGTGCGTTCATACGTTCCGTTGATATTGGAGAAATAGGCTGAGTCTGCATAGATATGAGCCTGATTGCGGTTATATTGAGCGACCATGGTGTTCCACCCTACCATTAGCAACAACAATACTGTGAGCGTACGACGAACTCCTTTGGGCAATCGGAAGGCAAACCTACTCCCCTTTCCTACTGCGCTTTCTGCAGTCAGCGTACAGACGCTGAAGATGCTGCTTATCTTACGGTATTTCTCAATAATACCTTTACAGTTCATCAATCCGAACCCATGCGAGCGTTGTTCTCCTGTTGGCGTTTCGCCCACATGATCTATTACTGGCTTGGCATCGAAGAGATGGTCGAGGGTCTGTTGGTCCATTCCTTTGCCGGTATCGCTAACCATTACCTCCACGTATGTTTCAGTTTCGCTGGCGCTGACCGTCACGAGTCCATTACGTTCTGTAAACTTCCGGGCATTATCTGCCAACGTATTAAGCATGAAGAGGGTGAGCACTCTGTCGGCCTTGACTACTGCGGTAGTTGGTTCCACTTCGAGTGTCACTTGTTTCATATTGAATCCTGTACGACTATGGGCAACAACATCAAAGAGTCCTTGAAGTGGGAAACTCTCGATATGGAGATTCAGACTGCCTTGACGCAATTGAATCCATTGTGTCAGCACATCATTATATTTATTGATTTGATCGGTCAGTTCCTGAATATAGCCAAGCCGTTCCTGCCGTATCTTGAGCATATTCTGCTGTTCATCAGTCGAAGGTTTAGCATGAGGAGTGTCTCCGAGTCGCTTCACTTCATGAATAATACGGTCTATGAGTGGTATGATGCTGATGACAAGTGCGACCTTGGCCCGCTGTTCCAAATGCTGTTTTTCGTTGCGCTCCACCCTCATCCATGCTTCTGCAACTTCTTCTTGCTTTTGTTCCAGGATCTCTGTCAGTTGGTTGTCCTGCTTCTGCCTGCGGTTCATGCGGTTGAAGATCCAAAGTAACAGTATCAGCAGAAAGATGGCCACGATAACGGCTATTATCATGACGTTAAGTTGCATGGAAGCCACTTCATACATATTGGCGCGTGCTTCTAATTCACGATCCTGACGAGTGCGTTCCTGTATATCGATATAAACATTGCGGTTATAATCGCTTTGGGGTTTATCGTTGAGAGCCGCATAGGCCACACTCATCTGTTCGCGAATACTTGCCACAAGGTCTGGAGCCTGATTGATGCGTTTGTCTGCCAATGCTTGGTAAAGGTGTTTGAGGGCTTGGCGGTCGTCTCCCATGACATGGTAGCATGTGGCCAGCGTGCGGTGTGCACCTGCAATCTGATAGACATCGCCAAACTGCCGGAACAGCATGAGTGCCTCTTCTGCCAGTTGCAGGTCATTCTGACGTTCTGCCAAAGCCTCTTTGGCGTTGGCTTCAAAGTAGGGATAATGACAACGTTCTGCCATGGAAACACAATGGAAAAGATTTTCTATTTCTTCGTTGGCAATATCTTCGGCTGTTCCCTCTATGATAATACCTCCTGCGCCGATATTGTAGAGGTAATTAAGATACTGTGCTGTGTCGCGACGCACATCATCCTCGTTGATTTGTCGAATGGCATTGGAGGCTTGTCGCTCCAAACCTACATAATAATAGTAGGTGGAATTGACGATGGCCAATTCGCTCTCGGCATAAATCATCCGTCGGGTATCTCTTGGCGAGAGTGCTGCACGCTCTTCGTTGATACGGCGCAAACAGTTTAGTGCTCGTTCGCGATGCTCATAAAAATCACGATTGCGAGAACGACGTTGACAGAGTCGCATCAGTTGCACTTGCGAGACGAGTTGTTCTATCTGATTGTCGGTTAGCGTAGCTGCCTCTGTCAGTTGCTGTTCTGCCTTGGCATAATCCATCCGGACAATATTGGCGAAGGCCAGATTGTTGAGTGCTTCTGCCTTTCCGTCATCGTCATACTGTGCCAGTTGGAGGGCTTTTCGGGCATAATGCTCCACAGAATCCAACGAGCGGTAATGGGCTTCATAGGCCTTGTCGTTGAATTGTTGTACATCTTGCCGTGGAGGAGCCTGACATGAGCTCGTCAGCAGAAGGAGTGCTAATGGTGCAATAAAAAAAGCGTAAAGGAGATTAAGAAATGCACTCTCTGCTTTTATCGCATCGTGTTTCATATCTTAATCTCCTTTTGTTTATGATGATAATAAGCCGATGATTTTCTCCTTTTAGCAAAGGGAGTGAGTCATCATGCGCGAGCAGCGGCTACATAGCCAAGTGCTTCCTTGCACTTGTCGGTAACATACTGCCAGTCGCCGGCTTTTACCTTGTCAGCGGGGAAGAGCTTCGAGCCCATACCTACGCAATAGACGCCAGCCTTGAACCATGCTTTGAGGTTTTCGGCTTCTGGAGCCACACCACCTGTAACCATGATTTTTGACCAAGGCATTGGAGCCTTCAGACCTTTTACCATGTTGGGACCTACCACATCGCCAGGGAACACCTTGGTCAGGTCGCATCCCAGTTCCTGGGCTTTACCGATTTCGCTGACTGTCATGCAGCCTGGGCAATAAGGCACAAGGCGGCGGTTGCACACGGGAGCAATTTCGGGATTGAACAATGGACCAACCACGAAGTTGGCACCCAACTGCAGATAAAGAGCTGCTGTGGGAGCGTCAACTACAGAACCGATACCGAGAGCCAGTTCGGGGCACTCTTTATCAGCCCATTTCACGAGTTCACCAAAAATCTCGTGGGCGAAATCGCCACGGTTGGTAAATTCGAATGCACGGACACCACCTTCGTAGCAGGCTTTTACCACATTCTTACAAACCTCAAGGTCTTTATTGTAGAATACAGGAACCATTCCTGTATCGCCGATTTTCTTCAGTACGGCTATCTTATCAAATTTACTCATAATGATTGCTATGATTAGAATGATTAGCGCTGAACACGTCCGTTGGCATTTCCGCCAGCCAAAGCCTCTACCTCGTCAGCACTTACAAGGTTGAAGTCGCCGTTGATAGTATGCTTCAGAGCTGAAGCAGCTACTGCAAACTCAAGGGCTTCACCCTGAGTTTTCTTGGTGAGCAGACCATGGATCAGACCACCAGAGAATGAGTCGCCACCACCTACGCGGTCGATGATGGGGTTGATCTCATAACGCTTCGACTGATAGAACTCCTTGCCATCGTAGATCAAAGCTTTCCAACCGTTGAAGGTTGCTGAGTAAGACTCACGAAGAGTAGATACTACATATTTGAAGCCGAAAGTTTCCTTCATCTGCTTGAAGATAGTCTCATAACCTGAAGCATCGGTCTTTCCACCTTCTACATCGGCATCGGGTTTGAATCCGAGACAGAGTTCTGCGTCTTCCTCGTTACCAATACATACATCAACATACTGCATAAGTGGACGCATGATAGAGATTGCTTTCTCTGAGGTCCAGAGCTTCTTACGGAAGTTCAGGTCAACAGAAACGGTCACTCCGTGACGCTTAGCAGCCTCACAAGCCAGACGGGTCAGCTCGGCAGCTTTGTCAGAAATGGCAGGAGTAATGCCTGACCAATGGAACCACTGAGCACCTTCCATGATTTTATCAAAGTCGAAATCGGATGCATCAGCCTCGGCAATAGCGCTGTTGGCACGGTCGTAGATAACCTTTGATGGGCGCATAGAAGCACCAGTCTCTGCATAGTAAAGACCGACACGGTCACCACCGCGAGCCACAAATTCGGTATTCACGCCATAGCGGCGCAGTGCGTTAACGGCAATCTGACCAATCTCGTGCTTGGGCAGTTTGCTGACAAAATAGGCTTCATGACCATAGTTGGCCACTGAGATTGCCACATTAGCCTCACCTCCACCGGGGATGATGCGGAATGATTCACTCTGAATGAAACGGTCGTTGCCGTTGGGTGACAGGCGAAGCATAATTTCGCCCAATGTTACGATTTTTGCCATTTGTTTTAGTAATTATCTGCTGTTTGATATTTTGTTTGCAAAAGTACATATTAAATTTCAAACGTGCAAATTCTATACTGTTTTTTCGATTTAAATATGCCGTAAACGTTTTAGTCTGACCTTTTTTGCCCCTAAAGACGGCAGAAACAGACTATAAGAGCCATGCTATTCCGTATTGGTTCTCATACACCTATTTTATATATATGTTTCAGAGTTTCTTCAGCACTTGATAGAATTTCTTCAGAACATCCACAATACCTTTATACAACTTTCGCATGATTCCGCCACAGCTTGCCACTCTTCATTTCTTACCATCAAACTCCCATTATCGTCTGTTATTTCTTGGGACTTACTTAGGACTCACTTAGGACTTATCGCTTGTAAACATCCCGAAGCCATTCCCAAGGCATCCCGAAGCCGAGAGCAAAGGCTTAAGTTTACTTTAAGACTATGCCGAGGCGAAAATGGCTCGACCAAAGGTCAAGGCATCCAGAAGCCGAGAGCAAAGGCTTAAGTTTACTTTAAGACTATGCCGAGGCGAAAATGGCTCGACCAAAGGTCAAGGCATCCAGAAGCCGAGAGCAAAGGCTAAAAATCGGTAACATATAACCACTCAATCCCTCCTCCACAACCAAACATGATACTATTATGCCATTTTCTGATACCAAGGACAGACTACATCTTAAGAAACAGACAAAGAAAAACGAGTTTTCTTTTTGTATTTTGAGCGAATTACATTACCTTTGCAACAACTATGGATACAGGCAAAATAAGAATCAAGGATATTGCCGAACGTGCTGGCGTCAGCGTCGGCACGGTCGATAGGGTGCTCCATAAGCGTCCCAACGTGTCGAAAAGCGCACTCGAGAAAGTAGAAAAGGCTTTAGCAGAAATGGACTACAAGCCCAATATGTATGCCTCTGCACTGGCGTACAACAAGTCGTACCAATTCTTTTGCATCCTTCCCAAACACGAATCGGAAGCATATTGGGACGAAGTGGAAGAAGGCACCATGGCAGCATGCGAACGCTTCCGTGACTTCAGAGTCTCGGTCAAACTGCTCTATTACAATAGGTTTGCGACAGACACTTTTGAAAAGGTTATGGACGAATGTCTCAAGGAAGAACCAGACGGCATCATCATGGTGCCGACAAAAATCGACGTCATGCGCAAATACTGCGACTTGATTCACCAATGGCAGATTCCATTCGTACTACTCGACTCATACATGCCGGACCTCAAACCGCTGACATTCTTCGGACAAGACTCATTCTCCAGCGGATATTTTGCAGCACGCATGCTCATGATGCTCGCTCCTCACGAGACAGAAATCATGCTGATGAAACAAATGCGCAACGGCAACGTGGCATCAAAACAACAAGAAAACCGAGAAACGGGATTCCGACACTACATGCACGACCATTTCCCTGATGTAACGATTACAGAAGTTAACCTGTCACTCGACACCGAACGCGAACAATACGATGATATTCTCGAAGAATTCTTCACCTCGCATCCACTCATACACCATTGCATCACCTTTAATTCGAAGGCACATCTGGTAGGAGAATTTCTACTACGCTCCAACAGAAGAAACGTGCAGATTATGGGATACGACATGGTGCCCAAGAATGCTGAATGCGTACGCCAGGGAAGCATCTCATTTCTTATCGCACAGCATGGATTCATGCAAGGATACACCTGTGTCGATGCACTTTTCCGAGCCATCGTACTGAAAAAAAAGGTGGAACCCATCAATTATATGCCCATCGAACTCCTCACCAAGGAGAATATCGACTTCTACCGACGTAACAACATCGGATAAACAGCTTCAGAAAACAAACTAAACTACTATACAAAATGAAACCACTCAAGACTTATCTCAAAATCAATCCAGCCGACTCGGTTGTAGTATGTCTCGAAGCCAAACAGAAAGGCGACATCATCGAAATCGACGGCCAACAGATTATCGTCAATCAAGACACTCCTGCCGGACACAAAGTGCTCATCAAGGATGTGAAACAAGGCGAAGACATCATCAAATACGGCTACCCTATCGGACATGCAAAGACTGACCTAAAAGCAGGCGACTGGGTAAACGAAAACAATCTGAAAACAAACCTCAGCGGAACACTTGAATACACCTATCAACCCGTTGATGCAACACTCAATATTGCCGACGAACACCGCACCTTCAAAGGTTATCTACGCAAAAACGGCGACGTAGGCGTACGAAACGAAATATGGATCGTTCCGACCGTGGGATGCGTCAACGGAATTGCAGAACAACTGGCACACAGACTGCAAGCAGAAACCCACTGCGAAGGTATTGATGCCATTTGGACTTGGCACCACAATTTCGGATGCTCACAACTCTCAGACGATCACGAGAATACTCGAAAAGTGCTACGCGACATCTGCCTACACCCCAATGCAGGTGGTGTACTCGTACTCAGTCTCGGATGTGAGAACAATCAACCCGAAGACTTCATGGCTATGTTGGGAGACTACGACAAAGACCGCATCAAACTGCTTGTCACACAACGTGTTGAAGGAGACGAAGTAGAAGCCGCCATGCAGGAACTACGCCAACTCTATCAAAACGCACGTCAGGACAAGCGCGTTGACGTACCCGTCAGCAAGCTCCGCATCGGACTGAAATGCGGTGGTAGCGACGGATTCAGCGGAATCACAGCCAACCCACTCGTGGGAGAATTCAGCGACTGGCTCGTAGCACAAGGCGGAACAAGCGTTCTGACAGAAGTTCCTGAAATGTTTGGAGCAGAAACCATTCTCATGAACCGCTGCAAAACTCCAGAACTCTTCCAGCAAACCGTTTCTATGGTCAACAACTTCAAAGAGTATTTCCTCGCACACGGAGAACCCGTAGGAGAAAACCCAAGCCCAGGAAACAAAGCAGGAGGCATTTCCACCCTCGAAGACAAAGCATTAGGATGCACACAAAAATGCGGAAAAGCACCTGTGAGCGGCGTCATGGAATACGGAGACCGACTGCAACACGACGGACTCAACCTGCTTTCTGCACCAGGAAACGACCTCGTTGCATCTACCGCTCTGGCTGCCAGCGGTTGCCATATCGTACTCTTCACTACCGGACGCGGAACACCATTCGGCACTTTCGTACCCACCATGAAGATTGCCACCAACCCCACTCTGGCAAAAAACAAACCACATTGGGTAGATTTCTCTGCCGGACAACTCATAGAAGGACGCACCATGCAAGAACTGCTGCCTGAATTCATCGACAAAGTACTGGCTGTGGCAAGCGGACAACAGGCACGAAACGAAGAACATGGCTATCGCGAAATATCCATCTTCAAAAATGGAGTTACGTTATAATAAAAGTATAATCACAAAAAAGGTGTAACACAATCGTGAAAAAAGGCATCATCGCACTATCACCACTATTGGTGTTCATCGTCCTATATCTAGTCACGAGTATCATTGCTCGTGACTTTTACAAAGTGCCCATCACCGTGGCTTTCATGGTGGCCTCTATCTATGCGGTCATTATGGCAGGAGGAATCCCACTACGCAAACGCATAGACATCTACAGCCGAGGAGCAGGAACAGGACAGATGATGCTGATGATATGGATTTTTATCTTGGCAGGAGCCTTTGCCAATAGCGCAAAGGCCATGGGATCTATCGACGCTACCGTCAATTTAGCACTTACACTACTGCCCGCCAACATGCTGCTGGCAGGACTGTTTCTGGCGGCTTGCTTCATTTCGCTCTCTGTGGGAACAAGCGTAGGCACAATCGTCGCCCTGACCCCTATTGCAGCAGGCGTTGCCAGTCAGACCGGTACAGCACTACCACTCATGGTGGCAGTCGTAGTTGGCGGTTCGTTCTTCGGCGACAACCTCTCATTCATATCCGACACGACAATTGTTGCTACCTCAACCCAAGGTTGCAGACTCTCAGACAAATTCCGAGTCAACTCCTATATCGTCATTCCTGCAGCCATCGCTATCCTCGCCATATATGTGGTCATGGGACTCCATACTCAGGCACCACAAAAGGTAGGACCAGTATCGCTACTAAAGGTTATACCATACCTCGTCGTTCTGCTGACAGCAGTTTGCGGAATGAACGTCATGGCAGTACTCACGCTGGGCATCGCACTCACAGGAGCCATAGGCCTTATCGACGGATCGTTTGACTTCTACGGATGGATGGGATCCATGGGGCAAGGTATCATGGGAATGGGTGAACTCATCATTATCACCATGATGGCAGGAGGCCTGCTGGAAATCATCAAACACCAGGGAGGAATAGACTTCCTTATCCAGCGCATGACGCGTCATATCCACACCAAACGGGGAGCAGAACTCGCTATCGCCGCTCTGGTATTGCTCGTTGACCTCTGTACAGCCAATAATACCGTGGCAATCATTACCGTAGGAGGTATTGCCAAGCAAATAGGCGACCGTTTCGGAGTAGATAATCGGAAATGCGCATCCATACTCGACACCTTCTCATGCATGATGCAGGGACTTATACCCTATGGAGCACAAATGCTAATGGCTGCAGGACTGGCTGCACTCAACCCCATCAGCATTCTGCCTTATCTCTATTATCCAATGGCAATCGGCTTTACTGCCCTACTCGCCATCTTGTTGCGTTATCCTAAACACGTATCCTGATTATGAACATCATCCAGCGCAATTGTATCCGTCTGCTACGCGAAGGGGCTTTCAACGAGCATCTGACGCTTGAACCCATGTCGGCATGGAAATGGGAACGCGCACTCGTCTTTGCACAAATCCATGATATTACACCATGGGTATTTGACGGAATACGACAGTCTGCCGATGACTTCTTCCTACGTCTTGACGCAAGTCTATTGGCCAACTGGCAACAAGCAACTATTCATGCCGTTTCAGAGCAAGCAGAAGCCGATATCGACAAACAAGAAACCGAAGAACAACGGTTGTCCAATCCCCTACTCAACAGAAAACTGCGCCGACTGCTCCAACAAGCTGAAAAGGAAATATCAATAGAAAGCCTGCAAGCTACTAAGGCTTTCATGCTACGGTTGGTAGGAATCTCGCGCAACCTACTCACACAAGGCATACATCTACGGCGCTTCGTAGAACTGGCCATCTATCTACGAACCACACGCGACAACATCGACTATGAACACATCCGTTCATGGATAACACAACTCTACATGGAACATGTTGCCAGTCTGACAGCTTCCGTATTGGTCAGTCTCTTCGACTTCGATGCCGGCAATATCCCATTTGCAGAGGCATCTTCACCCAAAGAAGCACAGCAACTGATACGCGAATTCATGAAGATTTCAGGCAACGAACTCGATGAATGGTACTTCACACAAGGAGACCATGTCTTTGTCGGCACCAACAATTCCAGTTCTCTTATCTGGCACGTGAGACACTCCTTCAGATACATGTATGTTTTCCCACAAGAGTCACCATTCAATCTTTTGGGAAACTTCATCCATTCCCTATCGCATATCGAAGAATAATCGAATCTGAATATCAGAAATTCCGTTTGATGTAAACGAATCTAAAAAAAAACATATACCTTTGCATCAATCTTGGTAAACCGACCGACGAATCCCCATAGGTTAACGCCATAGAAATGATCACAATTAAATATTATTATTAAAAAACAATTAATCATATGGAAACTAAAGAATTCAACTACTCAGGCATGTGTCTCAACGGTATCATAATGCTCGTGCTCAATCTGTTATGCTTCTTCGGAGGTATTGCATTAGTCATTACAGCCATCAGCATGGAAGAATGGGAACTCGCCTGCTCCATCACCAGCGGTATTGCCGGAGGACTTCTTATACTACTCTCGCTTATCATGGCAGGAGGATTCATCCTCGTAGAACCGGGAGAAGCTCGTGTCCTGATGTTTTTCGGCAAATACAAAGGAACCTTCACCAAGGCCGGTTTCTATTGGATACACCCCTTCATAAACCAAAAGAAACTATCACTCCGAGCACGTAACCTTGACGGGAAACCCATTAAGGTAAACGATAAAACGGGAAATCCTGTAATGATTGGAATGGTACTGGTATGGAAGCTGAAAGATACCTATAAAGCCATGTTTGAAATTGACTCACAGACCATGGCAAGCCAACAAACACAAGGAATCGCTACCGCAGCAGGAATCATGAACGCCTTCGAACTCTTCGTAAGCATTCAAGCAGATGCCGCCCTACGACAAGTGGCTGGACAATATGCTTATGACAACGAAAACAACAACACCCAAGAGCTGACACTACGCGACGGAAGCGATGAAATCAACAAACAACTGGAAGCACATATCGACGAACGACTGGCGATGGCTGGCATAGAAGTAATTGAAGCACGAATCAACTATCTGGCTTATGCACCGGAAATTGCTGCCGTGATGCTGCGTCGCCAACAAGCTACAGCCATTATTGCTGCACGCGAAAAGATTGTAGAAGGGGCCGTATCAATGGTTAAAATGGCACTCGACAAACTAAACAACGAGGGAGTAATGACACTTGACGACGACAAAAAAGCAGCGATGGTGAGCAATCTGCTTGTCGTACTCTGTAGCGATGATGCTGCCCAACCCGTGGTAAATACCAGCGCATCCAACTAAAGAAGTCCTCACACGAACATACCATTAATTACGCATTCCTGATGAAAAATCATCAGGAATGCGTAATTTTGCATACGAAAAACTATAAAAAACAAGCTATATGAAGAATTTCAACTATTATGCTCCAACACAAGTTGCGTTTGGTCGCAATACAGAAAGCCAAGTGGCAGAACTCGTAAAAAAACACGGAGGTTCAAAGGTTTTAATACATTATGGCGGACAAAGCGCCATACGCTCTGGCCTCTTGGCGAAAGTAGAACAGATCCTCACAGAAGCAGGAATAGCATACGTAAAACTGGGAGGCGTAAAACCCAACCCACGTCTTTCACTCGTAAGAAAGGGCATAGAACTCTGTAAGGAGGAAAATGTAGATTTTCTCCTTGCCGTAGGCGGAGGATCTGTCATTGACTCCTGCAAAGCCATATCATCTGGACGATTCTACCAAGGTGATGTATGGACACTATACGAGCACAAGGATCACGCAACACAATATCTTCCTATCGGCTGTATCCTGACTATCCCCGCAGCTGGCAGCGAGATGAGCAACGGCTCGGTAATCACCAATGATGAGGTAGAGAGCTGGCTCAAAAAAGACTATTGCGTAGATGAGTTCAGATGCAAATTTGCCATCATGAACCCAGAATTGACAAGCACATGGCTACAAGCATTTACGCCATACAAAGAAGACCCTTCTATCATATATGCAGGAAGGGTCTTCTTTTTTGCGCGCATTATAGACTCCAGAAGATGTCTCTGTAGGGCCTTTACAAAACCTGAAGGACCTATCAAATGCCCCATTTGTCCGCAGATATCATAATATTTGTTGTCCGAATACATCAATGAGACTTCATGTAAGTGAGTTGCCAAGGCCGGTATTACCATCGGAACAAGCGGTTCTCGCATCTCACAAGACGCCTGGGAGAGGATAAATTTGATAAAATGAGTGCCCCTACCAGTGTTTGGCATCGTTGGAGCGGTAGTACTAAAATATCGTAAGTCATTGATAATTAATTTTTTAATCATTTAAATTACTTGTTACTTGTTGTGCCGTAATCTCAATCTCAGTTCTCTCAATTAAAAAAAACATACCCCCTAACCTTACTTTCTTATATATATATTATTGATTATTAAATAGTTATAAGTATATAAAGAAGGGGGTTTCGTTTTTCATGTGACTATTTTATAATTGAGATAACTGTGATTGAGATTCTTTCTCTATCAAAAACGACCTGTCAATCGGGTGATGAGGTGGCAGGATTTCCCTCTCCTTGGCGTCAAGGCCATATAAACTGGTTTCCGCCTTGTGAAGCAAGTTCATTTATGGGTAGTAAACATTTTGATAAAAATGTCCTCAAATCGCAAGAAACGTATGATTGGTTTTTGGGGATGTTGTATCTTTGCAACGTGGTTCAAGAGAGAATCACTCATCGCACAAAACATTCCGTCCGCACACAGTCGTAGTCAACTCCTAAGTAAGTCACAAGTGACTCCGCACTAAGTCCCAATATTTAGCGGACAATGATGGGACAAAGATGGGAGAAACAAGGAACAGAACAGGAGAATACCACGATGTGGGAATGTTGAGAGCGAGAAAATATCACATCATGAAACAACAAAACCCGAACATATCCCGATGATGACCCGAACACACAGGGAAGCAATAGTATGATATGAAAGTTAAGCCAAATGAGCAGAGTTAAGTTCACTTGAACTATGCCATGGCGAGAAAAGGTGCTATGAAATGGAACGTTTTTGCGGACTGTTTTTACCTATCAACTCAAAATGGGAAAAGCAATGGAAGAATTATCGTCATGACAATGCCTATGATAATCTGCAAAGGCAATCCCACGATAATATAATCCATAAAAGTATATCGACCGGCTTTCATCACCAAAGCATTGGGAGGGGTTGAAAATGGCGATGCAAAACACATACTGGCTCCCAATGTTACGGCAAACATGAATGAGTATGGACTCACTCCGATTTGTTGAGCTGCAGTAAGGGCAATAGGAGCCATCAATACCGCCGTTGCTGTATTGCTAATAAACATAGTCATCAATGAAGTGGTGAAATACATACCTGCCAATAAGGCATAAGGACCTAACGCTCCCAGACTCCTTACTAGATTTTCAGACACTATCTGTGACACACCCGTCTTTTCCAAAGCAATTGACATAGGCATCATACTTGCAATCAACATAACGCTCTCCCAATTGATGGTCTTATACGCAGCATCCACACTTCGGAAACAACCTGCAAAAACCATCAGCAAGGCTGCTGACACAACCGCAACCACAGGCGCTATGGGAATGAAATCGAACACCATCATCACGATCATCAAAAGCATGATAGCTGCAGCTACTGGTGCCTTGTAATCAAGGGAAACCCTCTCCATCAACTTGTCAGGACGACCTAATACTACCCAGTTTTCATTTTCGTGGTTCATCTGCATGATTTTTCCCCACTGACCCTGCACCAACAGGATGTCACCGTTTTGCAAGCGATGTTCACTGAGTTCTTCCTTAATATACTTCTTATCTCTGTGAATACTGAGAATATTGACCGAGTAATCCTCACGCAGACGGGAATCCCTGATACGGGTTCCGATAAGGCGCGAGGTGGGAAGTACTACAATCTCAGAAATGCCTATATCATAGAAATCAAGTCGGTCGGTTGACATGCTGACAATATGACGCTCACGGGCAAATGTCTCCATTGCCTGTTTGTCGCCATAGAAATATAAGATGTCACCCTGCACTATCATAGTGTCCGCCCAAGCCATATTCTGACGGATTTCCTTGCCCAACGCGTTCTTCGTTTCATTGCGTATTTCAAGTATCGTCAATCCATACTTATTCTGCAAGTCCAAATCTTGCACTCGCATGCCAGCCAATCCTCCTTTGTTGTTGCCTACACTATACTTATAGATATTTTCATGAAGCTGATACTGAACTGCCAAATCATCAACGCTCTTGCCTTGACCACCGTTTTGATGTTTGCCTTTCTTCTTAATGAGCAACAAACTCATTGGCAACAATACAGCCAGACCGATAGCAATCACAATAACACCAACTGGGAAAAAAGAAAAGAACTTCAACGGAGCATAACCATTCTCTTCAAGTGTTTCACTAATAACAAGGTTAGGAGGAGTACCTATCAATGTCAGCATACCACCAAGACTACCAGCAAAGGCAACTGGCATTAACAGACGCGACGAACGTATGCCGGAACTTGCAGCCATACTCATAATGATGGGCATCATAATAGCAACCGTTCCTGTATTGCTCACAAAAGCACCAATAATAGAAGTGGCCAATACCACATATATCAAAGCTCTGGTCTCATTACCTTTAGCCATTTTCGAAATGCTATTACCTGCCGATTGAGCTAATCCGGTTTGCAATATTGCTCCACCAACAACAAAAAGTCCCACCATCATGATAAGAATTGGCGATGAAAAACCACTTAGTGCTTCACTTGTTGTTAGAACACCTGTTGCAGTAAGAACCATGAGAGAAGATAAGGCAACAATATCGCCACGCACCCTTCCCCAGATAAACATGGCTATAGTTATAATCAATACAATTATAGTTATGGTCATGAATCTATTATATTTTGTTATTCTACAAAGATACTACAATATCACAAGACATACGAAAATACCATAAAGCTACAACCATAATATTAACCAAAGTTAACATGTTTTGAGGGTTGTTATCAACCGCGTATTCAACTGGCAAGTGCAATCGGTACTATTGTATGTTGTCTATCTCATCGTTAAGAACTTGCTGGACAGCGACAGTAAGCAAATCACAGTAGGCATTCATTTCCGATTCTGTGTCATACTGC
>NZ_NPJE01000010.1:0-585 GCF_002251205.1 Prevotella sp. P3-92
TAGTTGTGTATGATTGTTTTGCAAAACTAAATCCAGTAGATGGATTGAAAGTATATTGGTTTGGAGTACCTACATTCTGATCTGGGTCGATGATGATTTCCACTTCATCTACTTCTTCAGGGTAGGGATCTGTTGTACGAAGCATGAATGATGCTGTGATGCGTTTGCCAAAGTTCATAGTAACCTCTTTAGGTTCACCTCTGGTAATATCAACAGACATCGTTGTTGCATAGGTACTCTTGTAGAGCATGATATCATTGATGATCGCTTTATCTGGAGATACGATTTCTGCAGCTCCGTTACTTGGAGTTTTAGCCTTGTGTGCCACAGCTACGAAAGTGTATTTTCCAGCTGGAAGTTCGCAATTAATCTGATCGAAGTTTTCGTTTTCTCCTTTTGTTTTGTTTTCAGCATAAAGCTCTTTGTTGTTTTCGTCGAAAACCTTAAATGCGATACATGTCACTTGTGCTTCTGCAGCACTTGCACGTGACGTTGCGAAATTTTGGTCAGGAACTACTGAAAAATCAAATCCAGAAAAACTGACTTTTACTGAGACAGGTTCTGTCACTACTGTGTTGTTGTCGA
>NZ_NPJE01000011.1:0-349 GCF_002251205.1 Prevotella sp. P3-92
TTCTTTGCCATTCCACGAGCTTCTGTAACTCCACTTCATCATGCTTTCGCGCGAAACGCATCATCGCTTCAACATATCCCTGCAGTTGGCCTTTTCCGCCTGCAGAACCTGCCGAAAGTGCATCTATCATGCCACAAAGTTCCTTCCAAGATAGGTCTGGATACAAAAATTCAGTTGCACTGATATGTGCTGCAGCGGCATCAAAAAGTGTCGGAGCGATAGGTTCACGCATGTCTGGAGATACCTGCGAGAGCACTAATTTCACAAAATCCAAGCCTTTTCCAAGTTTTGGCATGGCTGGAGCAGTCTTTGTTGTAATGTCGTAAGTCATTATATTACAGCTTTTTAG
>NZ_NPJE01000012.1:0-2250 GCF_002251205.1 Prevotella sp. P3-92
ACTCTTGAATTTACATAGGGAACCTCTATTAAATTACCACTACCATAGATGATACACGTCAGCGAATCTTTTCGACTATCATCCAACATCCGTATCAACATTTGACCTTTACGTTGCTTCACCTCCAACAGGTTTGAGGTTTTAAGCCGTGGCGGTTCATTTCCACTCGCAACACATAGAGCCCTGCCATTCTTTTCCACTACGGTCAACGGTTTATAGTAGAAATGCTCAGAACCAAAATTACGCATCCACTGTGTATAGGCTACCATAGTATAGACACCGCCGTTCATTCCCCGTGGCAGAATCATCGCATTAGAAAATATGCCATCTGTATCACAACGCAACATGACACGTTGCATCAAAGTGTCTGCCTGCTGGTCGTGAAGTTCTACATAAACATAACGAGAACGGGACACGGGGACGCGCGTCACCGCATCAAGCAAATGGGCACGAAACCATACCGTATCACCTGCCATATAATAGGAACGATCGGTTTGCAAATATATACGCTCCTGAGGTACTTTGGAATAGTAGTCTAATATGGATGAAATTAAACAACTATAGACAGTATCTTGAACATACACGTTCACACTACCTCTTGCCCCTAATACTCTCAATAAAAGGAGGATACTAATAACAATTCGACAAGCACACTTCATAGTTGTAGTCGGCATTCATCACACATTCTCTGTACACGCACCAATCATTATATTCTTCAACATCTTTTTCATCCGTAAAATCCCATCCTTTTATCTGTATTCCCTTACAAGTTCCTATTTCGCATAAATAGCTGGACTCACAATTCTTAGCACAAACATCTTCAGCAAAAGTATTTCTGGTTATGTTTTTTTTGTACACTCTCACATTATAATGTTGGATTGCTTTTATATAATCCTGCTTATCTAACCTCACACCCTTAAATGCCATCGTTCTTGCTTTCATTAGTTCAACAACTCTTGCTTCATAATCAACACCTGTAAGTTTTGTCAATTTTGTCACAAGCTCATTCTGTACTTCAACAGTTTTAGTATGCACAACAGAATCAAGCAAAGTAGTGTATTGCTTACGCTGATTTTTTGACATAGAGTTCACAATACTATTCATTCGCTTTCGATCTTTAATCAATATCATTTGATACTTCTGATGTTGTTCTGACGCAACAAAGACATCAGCTTCTGTAGGTTTTTCTATTGGCATAGCATTCTCATCATTACAGCTCGCCTGCAGAAAAACCAAAGATATCATTAACAATATTTCCTTTTTCATAGTCTTTTCCTTGCTTTTCAATTTATTCACCAACCACACCCTGCCAGCTGACCAACATACCGTTGTCACTTGCACCTTCGATTGTCACCAAGTAGCGTTTTGACACATCAGAAGAATAAAACTGCAACGAAGCACAACCATCATCTCCCACCACAACGCGAGGATTCCAATAAAGCGTTGTCCGATAGTCGGGACGCGTATAGTCACTCTTATCAGAATTGGGATACTGAGGCGAATAAAACTCACGCTCAGGGCGATAACCTAATGGTTGCACCTTCGCCATCGAGAGCAAACTACTACGACGTTTGACTTCCGAACCATCTTTCAGAAAGATGAACAGCACACCAGGAACTGTAAACAGAGCACTAATTCCAAATACAGTATTCTGTGGATTATTCATAGAAAAATACTCAATATTCCGGACATTTTCAGGAAGAATCTGAAGGACTTCTTTGTGATCAGACACCACATTATCTACGTATATTTTCCCAACTTTCTGTCCAATACCTCCTATTATTTTGTCACCGTATTCATCAACACCGCAATAAATACCAAGCAATGCCAAGAGCGACTCCATTGATGATGCATGTTCAATCCGTGGATCACCCTCAAATATATTTCGGTTTGCCTCCAAGTTGGAGTAATTGGATGGCTTGATTTTAGGTTTACTGCCGGTTTTCTCTATCTCTGGAAGTTCTATTATTCTACTACTATTGTACATTTGCTGCTGTTGACCTTGTGTAGCATACGCTAACATTTTCTTTTCTTCAGTTAACAAATAATGAGGCAAAGAAACTCTTGGAAAGGTTGGTGCATCGATTTCCAATTTTACCATCGACATGCTTTTATTCTTCCGCGTAGCCTCCAACAACCATATCATATTTTCAGGACTATCCACCGTCAAGGAAAATCGCGAGCTATCGCCCAACTCAAATTCCTTGCGATAGCCTTCTATTGGATTGACCAACAGCAAATGCGGGTTCT
>NZ_NPJE01000013.1:0-43181 GCF_002251205.1 Prevotella sp. P3-92
CTCGTTCGTCTCTCGTTCGTTATTCGTTAGTCTATCGAAGACCGATCGAGAACCGAACGAGGAACAAGCGAAAAACGAACGAAAGAGCAACGAATGTCGGTCGAGAAACTATCGAAAACTCGACGAGTAGCCACCGTCATGGCTGGCTCATGGCTGGCAAAGTACCCTTCAGCAACCGCAAACCAGAAAAATGCCTTTTGCCTCAAGCCAGCCGAGGTGGAATCCTGCACTTCCTGTCCCACACCGAGCATTTTCTCGGCGAATAAAGCCATTTCGTCTATCCCGACGGATCCTATGGTCCAACCACGCCTAAACTCCCTCCACGGGCTTATAACGCCTTGTTGTTCCCCAAATAACCGACGGAGAGAATCCTGAGTCCACCCCAAAACACCCTACCATAAGCCCAACAACCCCATCTTTTAGGCTCAACCACAGGTCAAACCATAAAAATCATGTAAAGCCTTACAAGAACCCTCAATATTATCATTTTGTACAATGTGGGTATTGTAACTTTACAAACAAGACATAAAGTAAGTTTTAATATATTTACAGAACGATGGATTTTTGGCATCAATTCAATCCATTATTTCACGGAAGCCTTCTTTTGTCCAACTCCTCTTTGATGAAGGCATCATATCATGTCTGGATGATGTCGAAATCACAGAAATCACGGAAATCTTTTATCCACGGATCACACGGAGAACACGGATTTTTTAATGTCGCACAGAAATCACGAAAATCTTAAAATAATCTTTAACGAAAATCTTTTCTGTGTCATCCGTGTGCTCCGTGGATTACTTCTTGACGATGATGCGGAAGGTGGTGCCGTGATGGGGTTCGGTGGCTTTGACGAAGATGCGTTCCTTGCCACTACGAAGCTGGAATCTATGGTTTGAGCTAAAAGAGCATCAAATTGCTTCATAATCGAAAAAAATACTCTAAAAGCTGTGAGTTTCTCAGAATATTTTTATACTTTTGCAGTGTCAGAGTCTTATTTATTTATTTCTAAATCCAATACTAAATAGATATAATTTCTGACATTGCAAAATCCTGAGCGAATCGACACTTCTGCTTGTCAAAGCAAGTAACCGGCTGTGCCGCTTAGCTACACTAAGAACTTTTGTTGCTTAGGGGTTTATAAAAACATTAAATTATAGTATTACGGAAATTAGGTTATATTAATAAATAATTGACTAAAAAAATGAAGCTATCCTTATTATCAACAATTCTTTTCCTTTGCATGTCATCTGCAGCATGTGGGCAAAGTAAAAAAGACAGTTTTGATTTCAACTGGCGATTCATCGAACAAGACGTAAAGAATGCGCAAGACGTACAGTTGGACGATTCCAAATGGAAACGAATAAACTTGCCGCACGACTGGGACATATTCCATGCGCCCGCAAAAGACGCACCATCAGGCAATGACGGAGGATACTTCCCCGGAGGCATCGGATGGTATCGCAAGCAGGTGAAGGAATCAGAACTGAAAACAGACAAAGGCGAGACAATATGGCTTCATTTCGAAGGCGTGTATCAGAATTGCCAGGTGTATGTCAACGGTGAGCATGCAGGCGGTCATGCTTATGGATATACGCCATTCAAAGTCAACATCACTCCTTTTGTCAAAAAAGGCACCAACACCATTGCTGTGCGAGTGGACAACTCGCATCAACCTAACTGCAGATGGTACAGCGGTTCGGGCATATATCGCCATGTGTGGCTCGAAAAATACGATCAAAACAAGATAGACAATCCTGAAAAGCTGTTCGTGCGCACAGACAGCATCTATGGCATGTCAGGAGATGGTACCCATGCTGATTCAGCTACCGTGAGCATAGCATACGAGGGACGACAAACAGAAAAACGAGTGCTCAAAGATGTGGAGCTATGGTCACCGCAGCATCCTAAACTTTACGACATAAAAGTTGGACAGCTAACCATAAGGCATGGAGTGCGAGCTTTCAGTTATGATGCAAAAAGAGGATTCTTGCTCAACGGGCAGCCAACGCTCATCAATGGAGCCTGCGTGCACCATGACGATGGAGTCATCGGAGCCATGGCATACGATGCGGCAGAAATACGTAAGGTCAGGCTGATGAAAGAGGCTGGATTCAACCTCATACGAACATCGCACAACCCTCAGACACGAGCTATGCTCGATGCTTGCGACAGCATCGGCATGATGGTCATCGATGAGGCGTTCGACGGATGGAGGTCTGAAAAGACCAAGTACGACTACCACCTCGTCATCGACTCATGTTACAGGGAGGATCTTACCGCCATGGTGCTGCGCGACCGCAATCACCCATGTGTCATATCATACAGTATCGGAAATGAAGTCATCGAACGAAAGGACATACGTGTCATACACACAGCGCAAACTTTCAAGAATGTTGTGACATCTCTCGATCCAACACGTCCTGTCACAGAGGCACTATGCTCATGGGATAGCGACTGGGAGATATTCGACCCGCATGCGGCAGTGCTCGACATAGTGGGCTACAATTACATGATGCACAAGGCAGAAAGCGACCACCTGCGATGCCCCGAACGTGTGATGTGGCAGACAGAGAGTTATCCGCGCGATGCATTCGCCAATTGGAAACACACCTCTGAGCGTCCATACATCATTGGCGACATGGTATGGACAGGACTCGACTATCTCGGCGAGTCGGCCATCGGGCAGTTCCACTACGAAGGGGAACAACGGGGCGAGCACTACCAAGCCAAGCACTTTCCTTACCACGGGGCATATTGCGGAGATGTCGACATCACTGGCTGGCGCAAACCTATATCGCACTACCGCGACATGCTGTGGAACGCTAAGGATGGCTCTCCAGACATTTACCTTGCTGTGAAAGAGCCCGACAACTACCGCAACGGACATGTCACAGAAACGCTGTGGTCTGTATGGCCCACATGGGAGTCGTGGAACTGGAGCGGATGGGAAAACAAGACCATCGAAGCCGAAATATACACCAAAGCACCAAAGGTGCGCCTGTATCTCAACGATAGTCTCGTGGCGGAAAGGAATGTCAGCATGGCCTCACAATACAAGGCAGTCATCCCGCTGCAATATCAGCCAGGCACCCTTAAAGCTGTGTCGCTTGATGCAGATGGCAACGAAGTGAAGGAAAGCATACTGCGCACAAGCGGAATGCCTGCAGCCATTAGACTCACACCAGATCGCAAACAAATACACGCAAACGGGCAAGACCTTGCCTATGTCACGCTCGAGGTGACTGATGCCAAAGGAAATGTCGTGTCAGACGCAGACATCCAACTGACTGTAAGCGTGTATGGTAAAGCCTCGCTCCTTGCTGCTGCCTCTGCAAATTTGAAAGACATTGAGCCTAAGACCTCTGCCAATGTGACAACATACAAAGGACGAGCAATCATTGTCGTAAAGAGCGGAATGAATGCTGGCAAGGCCACAATCAAGGCATCATCCGCAAAATTAGGCGTATCAGGAACAACAGCAGTGTCTGTCATGGCACAAAGATGAACAATACCTCAAAAATGACATAGGGACAATTGACACGGGGATAGATCAATGTTGCCAATTTTAAGTAAAATAATAAACAAAAATCTTTCTCCGTGTTGTCCGTGTGTTCCGTGGATTTTTTTAGTTGCCTACGGCAAGATGTTTTGGAGTAGCGAAGACAGAGTGAGAGCTCGCTTTCACTATGCTGAGTCACGACAAAACAAACCATAGGTAAATCTTTGGAGGAAATCTTTAATAAAAATATGGCCTATGGCCAGAAATCTATCATTGGAATTTAGACGGAATTTATGCAGAAATAAAATCTTTAAAAAATCTCTAACCCATAACCCATAAACTAAACACTCCGTGCGCTCCGTGGATTACTTCTTGACGATGATGCGGAAGGTGGTGCCGTGATGAGGTTCGGTGGCTTTGACGAAGAGGCGACCGGCATGGTACTTCTCGATGATGCGCTTGGAGAGGGAGAGGCCGAGTCCCCAACCGCGTTTCTTGGTGGTGAATCCAGGGGAGAATATCTGCTTGGCGATGGATTTGTTCATTCCGCAACCGGTGTCGGTCACGTCGAGGATGATGGATGTGGGACGGTCGGTGAGGACGAGGGATAGGGTGCCTTCCCCCTGCATGGCATCGATGGCATTCTTACATAGGTTCTCTGTCACCCACTCGAAAAGGGAAGGGCAGAGGGGGACCATGACGGGATGGGAGGGGAGACTGACCTGAAATGACACATGCGATGAGGTGCGCTTGCGGATATAGGTGGTGACGTCGGTGAGGAGACGACAGATGTCGGTGGGCAGCAGCTCAGGAACGGCACCAATCTTGGAGAATCGGTCGGCGATGGTGTTGAGACGGGAGACGTCTTTCTCTATCTCCCCCACATAAGGGTCGGTGGGGTATTCCTCCTTGAGGATCTCTACCCATGCCATGATGCTGGAGATGGGGGTGCCCAACTGATGGGCGGTCTCCTTGGAGAGTCCCACCCATAGCTTGTTTTGTTCGGTGCGCTTGAAGGAGACGAGGGCGAGGATGGCTATGATGACAATGCCTCCCACAATACCGAGTTGGATGAGTGGCCATACGGTGATGCGGCGTATCATGGTAGAGTCGTCGTAACAGACGAGTTGGAAACCTCCTGGCTTGTTGCCGTCAATCTTGACGTAACGACCTGCAGCTTTCATCTGTTGTGCGCGTCGGGTGAGTTGCGCGATGGTGTCTGCACGGTCGGTGGCTTGGATGCTGATGTTACGGTGGTCGGTGACGTTGCCGTCTTGGTCGATGACGATGACAGGGATATTGTTATTGTCTTCGATGACATGGAGCACCAGGGAGAGATCGGTGTTCTGGTCTGCATTGTTGAGGGTGTGGAGTGCATCCGACCATAGCTCCATGCGCTTGTATTCTTCTGCTGCGAGGTCGTTTGCCAGCCATTTGGACACCAGTAGTGAGGTCACTGCCACCAGTAGTGCGGCAGCGACAAGGGCAGTTTTGAATTGCTGTTGTCGGTTAATCCATGTCATCTTTAATATAACGCACGTGTATATATAATATTGTGTAGGCGTGGCTCTTTTTTTACCCTTAACCATCGTCGTGCCCTTGGATGTTAACTACGTGATTCCTTGGTTTCGTGTTTACTTGGGGAGATAAGGAATTTTGTGGAAATGCGTAAAAAACTGCGGTGACTTCTGAAGCGCTATTGATACGGTTAAGTTCAAGGTTAAAGTCAAAGTTACAGTGGAAAACAGGGGGAAATGTATGGAAATGATGAAGAAATGACGTTAAAAAGTGAAAAAAAAGAGTGAACTACTCTATAATTCATAAATAATTTGTACCTTTGCAGTCCGTAATAGTGCGATTATGTGTAGTTTAGAGACTTTCAAAATAGATCTGAAGGCAATGAAAACCGATGAAATGCATCGGGAGTACACCCTTGACGACGCATTTTTCAAGGCTCTCAACGCCTCGGAAGTGAAGGGCGGAGCATTGCATGTGTCGGTGTCTATACGCAAGGCAACCGGCTTTTTCGAACTCCAGTTTCATACCGAGGGCACAGTCACCGTACCTTGTGACTTGTGTCTTGATGACATGAGTCAACCCATCGTGACCGACAATATGCTGATTGCGAAACTGGGTGCGGAGACCAATACCGACGATGATGAGGTTGTGATAGTGGACGAGAACGAAGGAATACTCGACACGTCATGGCTCATCTATGAGTTTGTGGCACTTGCCATACCCATCAAGCACGTTCATGCACCTGGAAAATGCAATAGTGCGATGACGCAGAAGCTCGCTGAGCTGAGCGGTGCTGTCCGAAGCGGCAAAGAGGAGGCAAAGGAAGCAGACCCTCGCTGGGCCGCACTGGCGAAACTGAAATTAGAAGAATAACAAATGAAAAAAGATTAAAGCATTATGGCACATCCTAAAAGAAGACAGTCAAAGACCCGTACTCTCAAACGTCGTACCCATGACAAGGCAGTAGCTCCCACATTGGCAGTATGCCCTAACTGTGGCGCTTATCACATCTACCACACCGTATGCCCCACTTGCGGATACTACCGTGGTAAGATTGCTATCGTAATGGACGAAGGCGCTGAGTAAGAAAGATGGGAAAAATCAACGCAATAATCACTGGTATTGGCGGATATGTGCCCGACTACGTGCTCAACAATGAGGAGTTGTCGCGCATGGTTGACACCAATGACGAGTGGATTATGACACGCGTTGGCATCAAGGAGCGCCGCATCCTTACGGAGGAAGGTCTGGGCACCAGCTACATGGCACGTAAAGCAGCCAAGCAGCTGATGCAGAAGACCGGCGTAGATCCCGATACCATTGACGCCGTGATTGTAACCACATCGACGGCCGATTATAAATTCCCGTCAACAGCCAGCATTGTGCTTGGTAAGCTTGGCCTGAAGAATGCTTTCGCATTCGACTTCTGGGCTGCATGCTGCGGATTTCTTTATACGCTCGACGTGGCAGCGTCTATGATTCAATGTGGACGCTATAAGAAAATTATCGTGATTGGAGCCGACAAGATGTCGTCGGTGGTTGACTACAAGGACCGCGCTACCTGCCCGCTCTTCGGAGACGGTGCTGCCGCTGTGCTGGTAGAAGGCACCGAGGAAGAGAATATCGGTGTGATGGACTCCTACTTCCGTGCTGACGGTAAGGGACTTCCGTTCCTGCACCTGAAAGCCGGCGGTTCAGTTTGTCCTCCAAGCTATTTCACCATCGATCACCGGTTGCACTACCTCTATCAGGAGGGACGCACCGTGTTCCGCTATGCTGTGACCAATATGAGCGATGACTGTGCCCTCGTGGCAGAGCGCAACGGACTGAACAAGGACAACATCCAGTGGGTGGTTCCTCATCAGGCAAATATGCGCATCATCGAAGCTGTTGCCAAACGCCTCGAGCTTCCTATGGATCAGGTGATGGTCAACATAGAACACTACGGCAATACTTCTGCCGCCACTATCCCCTTGGCACTCTGGGAAAACGAAGCCAAACTGAAGAAGGGAGACAACATGATCTTCACTGCCTTCGGTGCAGGATTCGTTCACGGAGCAAGCTACTACAAGTGGGCTTACGACGGCGCGAAATAATACACGTCAAGACCCTGACGGGGGCTGTTGAACCTAAGGGCTCAATGGCTCCCGTCGGTTTCTTCATAAACTGAAATGGACCCATCTGCGGTCCGCACCATCCATCCACAAAGAAACTACAACAGATGCACAAGGCAGGATTCGTAAACATAGTAGGCAACCCCAACGTGGGAAAATCGACGCTCATGAACCAACTCGTGGGTGAACGCATCAGCATCGCTACCTTTAAGGCACAGACCACTCGCCACAGAATCATGGGTATTGTCAATACAGACGATATGCAGATTGTGTTTAGCGATACACCAGGAGTGTTGAAACCCAACTACAAACTGCAGGAGTCGATGCTCGCCTTCTCGGAATCGGCATTGCAGGATGCTGACGTGCTGCTCTATGTGACCGATGTGGTGGAGAACCCAGAGAAGAACATGGATTTTCTGGAGAAGGTGCAGAAGATGAAAATCCCTGTGCTGCTACTCATCAACAAGATTGACGAGAGCGACCAGAAGACGCTGGGAGACATCGTGGAGAAATGGCACACGCTACTGCCTAACGCAGAAATTCTGCCCATCTCCGCGAAAAACAAGTTTGGAGTGGATATGCTCCTGAAACGCATCAAAGAACTGTTGCCCGACTCACCGCCCTACTTCGACAAAGAGCAGTTGACCGATAAACCCGCTCGCTTCTTCGTTTCGGAGATTATCCGCGAGAAAATCCTGCTCTACTACGATAAGGAGATACCCTATGCAGTGGAGGTTCGCGTGGAACGCTTCAAGGAGACAGACCGGAATATCCATATCAATGCTGTGATCTATGTGGAGCGCGACAGCCAGAAGGGCATCATCATCGGCCACCAGGGTGTGGCGCTGAAGAAAGTGAATACCGAGGCTCGCAAGGCATTAGAGAAATTCTTCGGCAAACCCATCTTCCTTGAAACCTTCGTCAAGGTGGATAAAGACTGGCGATCATCGCAACGCGAACTCGACTCGTTTGGTTATAATCCGGAATAAAAAAGAATTCGGAAAAGACAGTCGATACCCCCTCTTACCCTATCAGCAAGAGGCCCTCACAAGGCCCATGTACAACAAAAAACAGAAACAACAAGAGCAAAAACAGATATGGCAAATTTAGTAGCTATCGTTGGACGCCCTAATGTGGGCAAATCCACACTTTTCAACCGTCTGACCAATACCCGCCACGCTATCGTCAGCGATGAGGCAGGTACCACACGCGACCGACAGTATGGCAAATGTGAATGGAACGGACGCGAATTCTCCGTAGTAGATACAGGAGGATGGGTTGTCAACAGCGACGACATCTTTGAGGAAGAAATCCGCAAACAGGTGCTGGTGGCTACCGAAGAGGCTGACCTCGTGCTCTTCCTCGTAGATATCCAAAACGGACTTACCGACCTCGACGTGGATGTGGCAAATATTCTGAGACGTTCGAAACTGCCCGTTGTGCTCGTAGCAAACAAGGCAGACGACGGTAAACACCTCTACGACCAGTATGAGTTTTACAGACTCGGACTGGGCGACCCCTACTGCGTGAGTGCAGCAACGGGTTCGGGAACAGGCGACCTGCTTGACCTCGTGGTGTCGAAACTCTCTACCGATGAGATTGACGACGTGGCAGACGGAACGCCACGCTTCGCCGTGGTGGGCAGACCTAATGCCGGTAAATCGAGCATCATCAACGCCTTTATCGGTGAAGACCGCAATATCGTGACAGATATTGCCGGAACAACGCGCGACTCTATCTATACGAAATACGATAAATTCGGATTCGACTTCTATCTGGTGGATACTGCCGGTATTCGCCGTAAAAATAAGGTGTCGGAAGACCTGGAGTTCTATAGTGTGATGCGTTCCATCCGTGCCATTGAGAACAGCGACGTCTGCATCTTGATGATCGACGCCACACGAGGCATTGAGGCTCAGGATATGAACATCTTCCAATTGATACAGAAGAATAATAAGTCGCTTGTTGTAGTGGTCAACAAATGGGACTTGGTGGAAGATAAGTCGCAGATAGCGGTGAAGACCTTTGAGAATGCCATCCGCCAACGCATGGCACCTTTTACCGACTTCCCCATCGTGTTTGCTTCAGCCCTGACCAAACAGCGCATCTTCAAAGTGTTGGAAACTGCCAAGCAGGTGTATCTGAACCGCACCATCAAGATAGGAACATCGAAACTCAACGAGGTGATGTTGCCACTCATCGAGGCGACTCCGCCACCCTCTATCAAAGGTAAATACATCAAGATTAAATATGTGTCGCAGGTGCCCAATACGCAGATTCCAACCTTCGTGTTCTACGCCAACCTGCCACAGTATGTGAAAGAGCCCTATAAGCGCTTCCTGGAAAATAAATTGCGCGACAACTGGACGCTTACGGGAACACCCATCAACGTCTTTGTGCGTCAGAAATAACACCGCAGAAACAATGAAACACATCATCACGATGATAACCCACCTGAAGGCGAAGCACCTCTCCGTGCTTTGCCTTCTCTGCTTGTGGCCACTTACCGCTTGCCACGAGGAACCTAATCCCGATGACCTTGCCCTGCAGGCTGCCAAAGGTTACTACGACGAACTCCTTGCGGGTAACTACGAGGCTTTTCTCAACGGTAAAGCCACTGCCGACTCTATGCCGCAGAACTACCGCAGCCAAATGGTTCTGGTTTATCGCAATTACATGGAGGAACAAAAAGAAAACCACGGCGGACTCCATCAAGTGACTGCCGTTCGTGCGCAACGCGACACCACCCTCCATTTTACACATGCCTTCCTCCTTCTCCATTTTGCCGATTCCACCAAAGAGGAAATCACCATCCCCATGGTTGAGGTGAAAGGACAATGGAAGATGAAGTAAGACGAAGAATATTATAAAATTGCCGGAAAGTGGATTGTACTTTCCGGCAATAATTATTGAGAGTGGATGGTGAGAGATTATAGGCAGAAACCGATGCCGATACTGGAGGTGTGGGCCTTCGGGCCTTGCCCTCCCTTGAATAATGGTGTGAGTCCTGTGGTGAAGCGAAACATGAAATCACCACATCCCATGTAGGCTTCAAAATTGACTCCTGCTGTGTGGATGCTCAGATCGCGTGCGGAGTTGAAGGTGTCGTGCTTGGTTTTGTAGCGTGCATGCTCTTTGTCGCGAAACTCAAACGAGAAACCAGCACCGATGAAAGCATCGCGACGACCAAGATATTGCTGGTATTCCAACATGACGGGGATGCGCATCGACCAGTAACTCATATAACTCTTGCGGATGCGTTCTTCCGCTTCAACAGGTTTGACGGTTGCCACATTATCCTCCATGAATAGCGCATGTCCGCTGTCGAAAGCGTGGCGTGTGTATCCCACCTGCATGCCTATTGCCAGTCCGATATTGTTCTGACGGTTGAAGGGGATGGCTACGTTGAGGGCGCCAATGCCAATTTCGTAGGAGTTGGAATTTTTTGTGTAGAGCGATTGGTCTGCAGAGAATGAAAAGGCATCGCTTGTCAGATAGCGGTAACCGAAATAGAAGTTGGCATTGTGTGCTTCGAATTTCTTACGTTTGGATCGTTCCCATGATGAGCGGAGGAAGGGAGACGAAACGTAGATCTGACTCACTTCCTGTCCATCGACGTAGGTTGTTTCGCTGATTTTCTTCAGTTCGTTGCCGTTGTTGTTATAAACGCCCACGGTTGTCGCTCCGTCTTTTTCGTTGACCACAATTTGTTTGTCGTTGACTACAAAGGTGGTGTCCTGTGCAGTTTCTGCCATTGTGCAGCCTGCTCCTATGATGGTGAGCAGTGCAGCAAGAAATGTCGTTTTTTCCATATTTTGTGTTTCTTTTATGATTCGTTTTATCGTGTGTAACAGAGTTTCATGATGTCGTCGGGCTTGATATTTCCCTCAATATAGATGAGGGCACCCCGTCCACCGGCAGCGTTGCTGAAGAGAATGTAGCGCTCCATGCCCGACGGAAGTGTGGGCATCATGTAGTATCCGCCTGTGATGTGTCCGTCTTCTACCACTTCACGTATTTTCTTCGCCCTTTTTCGGTCTGTTTTCAGCAGTGCGTCGATGGCCTTCCCCTGTGTCTTATAGGTCAGACTCTTATAGACGTGGAGTTGATAGCCCCGAAGTCGAGCATCGTACATTTCCACCATTTTGCATCCTTTCTCATGACCGTATCGGGTGAAAGCCCTGTCTATTTCGAGTCCGGTCTGTGCGTGGACGGTAAGCATTGATATGGTGGTCCATAATACTGTGAATAATAACCGTTTTATCATATCTCGTATCATTTTTACGTTGTCAGTTGATTTCATCGAGTGCGCCAAAGGCTTCCTCGTCGGTGATGGCTACCAGTTGCAGTGCCTGTTCAGCCTCTTGTTCCACGATGTGCTGATTGGTGGTGCGCTGTCCGTCAATCACGGCAAAGTTGCGATCTTCTTTTTCATCGGGCCAAAACAGTCCAGTAGCCAGTAGTAGCGATGCTGCCACAGCTCCTGCCAACCACCATTTCCTGATGTGGTGGAGGCTGATGGTTTTGTGTTTTACCTGTGTTTCGGCAGGCAGACAACTCTTTTCCGCTTCGCTATCGACGTAGGCAAAGAGGGCCCGCAGCGGTAGCCATTCGTCGGGCAAAGATTGTGCTGTGCGGAAGAAGTGGCGCAGTTGTCGCTCTTCGTCAGCTGTAGTCTCGCCGTTCATGTATCGGTCTATCAATACCTTCACTTTGTTTCTGTCGATCTTCATCTTATTGTCATTTTAATAAATTCCTGTCTGATAGTCTTTCGTGCCCTTGACAGACACTGGCGGATGTTTTCTGGTGATGCTCCCGTGATGGAGGCAATCTCTTCGGTCTCGTAGCCCTCGATGTCTTTCAGTCGTAGCACTTGAGCTTGTAGGGCAGGCAACCGATTGATGATTTCGCCTATGAGTCGCAGTTCGTCTTGTCGTTCCACATGTCGGGTGGTTTCTTCTGAGGATGGTTCTGCCGTTGGTCGCCCGTATTCCAATTGTTTGTGGCGTTGCTCGTCGATGGTTTTATGGCGTAGCATGTTCAGTGCCAGTGCCTTCGGGTTAGGGTGCCTGTCGAGTTGCTGGCGCATGCTCCACAGTTTGAGCATGACCTCCTGTACCAAATCTTCGGCTGAGGCGTCATTCCCATTCATGTGTTTAGCAGCTTCCATCAGTGTTGGTCGCAGCACAACGATGCGCTTGTTGAACTCTTCGAGATCCATGTTATTTCTTTCCGTGACTCATCTATATAACGTATGATGGGCGAGTTTTGTGACACGCGGGGTGGATATTTTTTTTGTTTTCTCCTGCGGCAGATATAAAAGTACCAAAAATTCAGTTTTCAAAAATATCCGACCACATCGGCCACAGAATGTGGTAAGCGTATCCGCCTCATATATGCCCATCTATAATGAAGGATGTCGCTCTGAAATAAAACTGATTGAAATTTTTGGGTAATAACGTTTTGACAAGGTGTTGTTCAATAGTTAGCAAAAGTATTGTCCAACGTTTGGTAAAGGTATTGCCCAACGTTTACAAAAGTATTACCTAACGTTTGACAAAGGTATTTTCAACGTTTGATAAAAGTATTATCCAACGTTTGATAAAAGTATTATCCAACGTTTGATAAAAGTATTATCCAACGTTTGATAAAAGTATTATCCAACGTTTGATAAAAGTATTATCCAACGTTTGATAAAGGTATTATCCAACGTTTGATAAAAATATTATCAAGGTTTGAAGAAAAGGTGATAAACTTACAACTCCCATTTATACATCGATATACATGGCTCGCTAAGTTGGTCCGGGTTGATGATAGATGCAATAGGTGTGGTCGATGTGGTCGAAGGGTGGTCGAAATTCTTGGGCTTCGACCACCATTTAACGCTCAGAACTACTGCGTGTTATATGGTAGTGGTGTTCGAGTGGTCGAAATTTTTTGAAAACTCAAATTTCTGTATGAATTGCGCGCGAACATATTATATATTATGGAAATCTCTTTAATAGTAATGATAATTCTCGGTTTGCACTACCTTGGCAACCGTGTTGCGAAGATACTCCCGCTCGGAAAAACTCAAATTTATTTGGTTTTTCTCTCACTTAATCGTACCTTTGTAGGCAAATAGAATGAAAAAGTGGATTTACTGAATCATATCACTTATCCAGATGACTTGCGCAAACTGAAAGTTGAACAACTTCCATTACTCTGTAAAGAACTGCGCAACGATATCGTTAAAGAACTATCTGTCAACCCCGGACATCTGGCATCAAGCCTCGGAGTCGTGGAGCTGACGGTAGCACTGCATTATGTCTTTAATACTCCCGAAGACCGTATCGTATGGGATGTAGGCCATCAGGCATACGGCCATAAAATACTGACAGGCAGACGCGAAAAGTTCTGTACCAATAGAAAACTCGGAGGCATCAAACCCTTCCCGTCGCCAGAGGAAAGTCCATACGATACCTTTGCGTGTGGTCACGCGAGTAACTCGATTTCGGCAGCACTCGGTATGGCTGTTGCAGCAAAGAAAACTGGAAATACCAACAGACATGTGGTGGCTGTTATAGGAGACGGAGCACTTAGCGGCGGCCTCGCCTTTGAAGGTCTCAACAACGTCAGTTCGTCGCCCAACGACATGCTTATCATTCTCAACGATAACAATATGTCGATAGACCAGTCGGTGGGAGGCATGAAGCAATATCTGCTCAACCTCAGTACCAACGAAACCTATAATGCACTGCGGTTTAAGATTTCAAGTAAACTGCATCAATGGGGACTACTGCCCGAAGACCGACGCAAAGGACTCATCCGACTGTCGAATGCCATGAAATCTGCCATTAGCCATCAGCAGAATATCTTCGATGGCATGAACATCAGATATTTTGGACCGTTCGACGGACATAATGTCGGAGAACTGGTGCGCATACTGAAACAGATGAAAGACATGAAAGGTCCGAAACTGTTGCACCTCCACACACAGAAAGGACACGGTTATGCACCAGCAGAACAAGACGTAACGACTTGGCACGCACCTGGAAAATTCGATCCTGCCACAGGAGAAAGACTCGTTGACCAGTCACCCGACAAACCACAACGCTATCAAGATGTGTTCGGACATACGTTGCTGGAACTGGCAGAGCAGAATCCGAAGATTGTGGGAGTGACTCCTGCCATGCCCACAGGATGCTCCATGAATATCATGATGCAAGCCATGCCAGACCGCACTTTTGATGTGGGAATAGCCGAAGGACACGCTGTGACCTTCTCAGGCGGAATGGCGAAAGACGGACTCATCCCCTTCTGCAATATCTACAGCGCCTTTGCACAACGTGCTTTCGATAATATCATACACGATGTGGCACTGCTCAAACTGCATGTAGTGTTCTGTTTCGACCGGGCAGGACTGGTGGGCGAAGACGGACCAACACACCATGGAGCCTTCGACTTGGCAGCACTCAGACCCATTCCACATCTTACTATCGCATCGCCCATGGACGAACATGAACTGCGCCGGCTGATGTACACCGCACAACTGCCCGACAAAGGGCCGTTTGTCATCCGCTATCCACGTGGCGGAGGAGTATTGCACAACTGGCGTTGTCCACTTGAGGAAATCGCAGTAGGCACAGGACGTAAACTTAAAGACGGACACCATACTGCAGTGCTCTCCATCGGACCGATTGGTAATCATGTGACAAAAGCCATCGAAGACCTTGATGTGGCACACTACGATATGCGATTCCTCAAACCCATCGACGAGAATATCCTTGCCGAAGTGGCAGAACACTTCGACCGCATCGTCACCGTAGAAGATGGAGTGAAAGACGGAGGACTCGGTTCTGCCGTAGTAGAATGGATGGCAGATCACCACTACCATCCCGAAGTAATCAGACGGGGATTGCCCTCCGACCATTTTGTGGAACATGGAACTGTGGCACAACTCGATCACCTTGTAGGACTGGATGCCGAGGGCATCCGCAAAGCCATTATATCATGAAGATTGTAATAGTCGGAGCAGGTGCCGTAGGTGTGCACCTAGCAAAACTGCTTTCACGCGATCATCAGGATTGCGTGCTTATCGATGCCAATGCCGAACGACTGGCTGACCTCGATAGCAAGTTTGATATCATGACCGTTGTGGGATCTCCCACAAGTATCAAAATACTGCGCGAAGCTAATGTAGATAAAGCCGACCTCTTTGTGGGAGTCACTCCCGACGAGAGCCAGAATATGAATGCTTGTATCATTGCACATTCGCTGGGAGCGAAGAAAACCGTGGCACGCATCGACAACTATGAATATCTCGCTCCAAACCTTAAACCCTTCTTCGAGAAGATGGGCATCAACTCGCTGATCTATCCAGAAGTTCTGGCAGCCATAGATATTACCAACGGACTCAAAATGTCGTGGGTCAGACAACGATGGGATGTGCACAACGGGGCACTCGTCATGCTCGGCATTAAACTGCGAGAGACCTGCGAGATACTCAACCAACCACTGCGCGAACTATGTGGACCAACAGAACCGTACCACGTAGTGGCTGTGAAACGCAACGGAGAGACACTCATTCCCGGTGGTAATGATGAACTCCGCACAGGAGATCTCTGTTATTTTATGACCACCAGTGAATACATACCCTATGTGAGAAAATTCACCGGAAAGGAACACTATGCCGATGTGAAGAACGTGATTATCATGGGAGGCAGCAAAACCGCTGTGCGCGTGGGACTGACACTGCCTGAATACATGAATCTGAAAATCATAGAGAAGAACGAACAACGCTGTGAACGACTCAACGAACTGCTGTTGGACACCGATGCCATGGTGATTCACGGTGACGGACGCGACCTCGGACTGCTTCAGGAAGAGGGAATACAGAACACACAGGCGTTTGTCGCACTGACCGACAATGCAGAAACAAATATCCTTGCCTGTCTTACCGCCAAACGGTTGGGCGTGAGGAAAACCATCGCCATGGTGGAAAATCTCGACTATGTGGAGATGGCAGAGAGTCTGGACATCGGTACCATTATCAATAAGAAAACCATTGCTGCCAGCCATATCTATCAGATGATGCTCGACGCTGACGTCAGCAATGTGAGATCGCTGATGATAGTCGATTCTGACGTGGCTGAGTTTGTGGCTGCCGAAGGATCGAAGATTACCAAAAAGCCAGTGAAGGATCTCGGACTTCCGATTGGTGTAACGATCGGTGGACTGGTGCGCAACAATCAAGGAATCCTTGTCAATGGATTCACACAGATAGAGCCGGGCGATTCTGTCATGATGTTCTGTCATGAGCACAACCTGAAAAATCTCGAAAAATACTTCAAACCATCGACAATATGGTAGAGGCGAAGTTACTATACAAGATTCTGGGATCACTGCTCATCATGCTTGGACTGCTGATGGGCGGATGTGCCCTCATGGCGGGATGCTACCAAGAGGATGACATCATGGCATTTCTCATCTCGTCTCTCTTCACTGGATGTTGCGGCTTCATATTCAAATACTTGGGACGTAACGCAACCAACGACATGAGCCGGCGAACTGCGTATCTCGTAGTCACACTATCGTGGCTGCTCTATAGCTTGTTTGGAATGTTGCCCTATATCATCGGAGGATACATCAACAGCGTGACAGATGCCTACTTTGAAACCATGTCGGGATTTACCACTACGGGAGCCACCATTCTCGACGACGTGGAGCGACTGCCCCATGCATTACTCTTCTGGAGATCTCTGTCACAATGGATTGGTGGACTGGGCATCGTATTCTTCACCATTGCCATTCTACCCTCGTTGGTGGGCGGAAGCGTCAAGGTGTTTGCCGCTGAGGCTACTGGCCCTGTGCGCACCAAGATGCACCCACGGTTGAGCACCAATGCTAAATGGATTTGCAGCATCTACCTTGTGCTTACTGTAGCTTGTATCCTTTCGTATTATGCGGCGGGGATGGAATGGTTTGACAGTGTGAACTATTCAATGACAACTACTGCAACGGGAGGATTTGCACCCCATAACGACAGTGTGGAACACTATCATAGTGCTGCCGTAGAATATGTGTCACTCTTGTTCCAATTTCTATCGGGAATCAACTTTACCTTATTATATATAGTAATCTTTAAACGGCAACTGCGACAACTGGTGCAAAACTCGGAGTTCAGACTCTATCTCTTTGTAGTGTCTTTCTCAGCTATCGTTATCATGGCCATACTGATCTATAATAATGGTTACGGCACAGAACGCGCTTTCCGATGTGCCTTGTTCCAAGTGGTGTCGTTTATTACCACCACAGGACTCTTCAACGACGATGCTGGAGCGTGGCCCCATATCACTTGGGTGATACTCGGAATATGTATGTTTCTTGGAGCTTGTGCCGGAAGTACCAGTGGCGGATTCAAATGTATCCGCGGTTCGATGGTACTCAAAGCCATGCAGAATGAGTTTCGGCAGATACTCCATCCCAGTGCCGTACTGCCTATCAAGGTCAACGGACAGAATGTGCCTTCTTCAAAGGTGGCGACGCTATTGGCTTTTTTTGCACTCTATGTGGTGATGTGTCTTATTTCCGCTACTATTATGATTGCTGCCGGCATTGACAATACCAATGCCATTACGATAGCGCTGAGTTGTATGAGCAATGTCGGACCAACTCTCGGAACAGAGATCGGTCCTGTGATGTCGTGGGCAGGACTGCCTGATGGCATCAAATGGATCTGTTCGTTTCTCATGCTTGTAGGACGTCTGGAAATCATGTCGGTTATGGTGCTCTTCACTCGTGGCTTCTGGACCGACAATTGAATACAGCAGAATAAATACCCTAAAGAACTTATATTAACGAGAGAAAAAATGAAAGCATTCAAATTTCAACCGCTGCTCAAACAGACACTCTGGGGTGGCGACCGCATCATTCCCTTCAAGCATCTCGACGCAAAAATGGATAACGTTGGCGAGAGCTGGGAGATTTCGGGAGTGAAGGATAATGAAACCATAGCCGTGGGTGACGGACGTTCGCTCAATCAATTGGTGAATGATATGAAGGAGAAACTCGTGGGAAAGGCCAACTACGAGCGTTTCGGTACCGAATTCCCATTACTCATCAAGTTTATCGATGCACGACAGGACCTCTCTATCCAAGTGCATCCCACCGATGAAATAGCCCATCGCCAAGGCAAGAGTCGCGGTAAAACCGAAATGTGGTTTGTGATGGATTCTGCACCAGAGGCCAAACTCTATAATGGACTGAAGATGCAAATCACACCAGAACAGTATAAAGAGATGGTGGCTAATGATACTATCTGTGATGCATTGGCGCAATATCCTGTCAAGGAAGGCGACTGCTTCTTCATTCCTGCGGGACGCATCCATGCCATTGGCGCCGGATGTTTCCTGGCTGAAATACAGCAGACTAGCGATGTGACTTACCGTATTTATGATTTTAAGCGAAAGGATAAAGACGGAAACTACCGCCAGCTACACACCCAAGAGGCTTCGGAGAGTATTGATTATACGGTGCTTCCCGACTATCGTACACGCTATGAGGCACGCAAAAACGAGGGGGAACTGCTGGTAGAGTGTCCTTATTTCAATACTGCTGTCTATGATTTGGACGAACCCATGACCATTGATTACAGCGAACTCGACTCGTTTGTCATCTTGATAGGCATGAAGGGTGAGGGTACGCTGACTGTTGATGGCGAGAATATGCCGTTTCGCGAAGGAGAAACTGTATTGGTACCTGCCACCGCCAAAGAGGTGCGTAGCGAGGGAACTATCAAATTCTTGGAAACCTACGTGCTCTCTTGAGCAAAGAAAGTGTGCTCCTGAATATCAGGATTGCATTATATCGGGATTAGGGGAGTCGCTATCGTCGGTTGTAGCAGATGACGCATCGAGATAAGCCGACAGATCGGCAAGCAACCGAAGGAATGGTTGTGAAACCTGACTCCCTGTATTCTTCTTTAACATCTGACGGATGTCCTGCAACGAGTGTTCGTAGCAGGACATCTCGTTTTTACGTTGGGTATGGTGACAGGAAGTGCGCATGATCTCATCCTGTCGCTCCTGCCGCAGTCGATTGCACACTTTAGTGAGTATGGGCACCACCACATTGTCGAAGAGCGAATGGCCCTGAATATAGAGATAGGTAGTGTCTGGAGTGATTCCCAATGCTTTGATGTCTTCTTTGGTCTGAAGGTATTGAGCCTTATTGCCTGGGAATTGATTCTGTAAGAGGTGAACGCGCGAAGTAACCTTACGGCGCAGATGGTCGATAGAGGTTTGTGGATGTCCTACGCTGAAGCCTCCAGGGTCAGTAACTCTTGAAAAATCGGTAAGCGAGAAACGGTTGTGGTTGCCGGTGCGATAAGCCCATACCGACCAAACGAAGAGTGGAAAGATGGCTTGGCTGTACTGCTGGAAATAATCTTCGAAATCGAAAATACGATGGTCGTTGAGGGTTACTGCCACACAAACTTCATGGAGCGATGGCGCATAACACTGCATATTCTCTATAGCATAAGCATAGGTGTGGAACACGTATGGGCTTTCCAATATCTTTTTCGACTGAGGAGTGCGGCCTTGCATAAGGTAGTCGTAGTCAGCATCAACGCAAGCTATCATGTCTTCGCCCACATGTCCTTCTACAAAATTCATCAGCACCGACTTCTTCCCACGTTCCAGTTTGCGGTGTGAGGGCAACATCACTTCAAAGTAGCGTTGCTCATTTTCATAGCGACTGAGCACCGTCCGCCAGAAATAAATATCATCGTAACTCTCCACGTAAGCCACAATGCGCCTACGTGCTTGTTTCGATGTCAGCCTGTTGGCGGCTTCGAAATACTGGCTGTTGATATGATCTGTCAGTCTGCTGCTCATACCGTAATATCGCTGACCTCTGTCACCTTATCCAACCATCCGCTCATGATGACGGCAGGTGAGTGGGTGGTGAGTATGATCTGAACATTCGGGTTAAGCTCTACGATGAGCTCGATGAGGCGTTTCTGCCATTCGATGTGTAGCGACACTTCTGGTTCGTCCATGAAGAGCACATAGGGCTGATGATCCTCTACAAGTACGGTGAGTAGGATGACAAGCATCTGCTTCTCACCGCTCGACAACTGGTAAGGCAGTAGCGTCTCGCCAATCTGTGTGAAACGAATTTCATTCTCTTTGCGTACCATCTTCTTACCTGTTTCGGCAAAGAGTTCATCAACCATGTCTTGGAAACGCTTTTTAGGTTCTGACAACTGCTGAGCCATGTGGGCATCGCCCCGTTGCAGGGCTTCGATAATACGGTTGCCGATGTTCACCTGATAGTCGAGATATTTGCGTTGAAGCTGGTAGAGTTGCAGATCGAGTAGTGAACCGCCCCCTACGCCAGCCAGTACTGACAAGGCTTGGTGTATGAATCCCTCACTCTCGGAGAATGTCTGCGAGAGGTTGCTGTCGAGTGAACGAATCAAGTCAAAGCGGATATGTGTGGCATCTTCGGGTGCGGTAGTCAGATGTACGCCTTTCAACAGATGGTTGACAATATCGCCGTTTACCCCAACGCTTCTTACCACCTTGTTGAGAATGGTGGATTTGCCCACGCCGTTGATGCCGCTGAGGACATTGACTTTCGGATCGAGGTCCCAGACAATGTGTTTCTTGCCACTCCAAAGAGCATCGATCTCTATCGTTTTGATATAGTCTGCATACTTCTGCATAGTCTTAAGTTTTATGTCTGTCACTATTATGTCTGCCACTAAGTTTATGCTTATAGAAGCGTTATTTCATGCTTTCAAACCTATGTGGTTTGTTGGGTGGCTATCTGTTGCAAAGATAGTGTAATTCGTGAAAATTTCCAAATTCGCACTCGATGTTTGTGGAAAAAAGTATTGTTTTTAGGTAATTTTATCCATTCAGATTCTAATTTTATCCTTTCTGTTTCATTATTCCGGCAGATTATAGTACTTTTGCCGCATGAAAACAAGTAAAGCCTTAATAGCCCATCTCGCCATGTTTGGAGCTTGTGCGGGTTGGGGATTAATGTCGCCAGTAGGCAAAGATGCAATGCTCCATGGATTTGATGGTATTACGATGGTTAGCTTTCGTGTGGCAGGAGCATGTCTGCTGTTTTGGATTGCTTCGTTGTTTGCTCCGAAAGAGCAGGTGCCATGGCGTGACCGTCTGATGTTTATCGGTGCAGCTCTTACGGGTTTGCTATTCAATCAATGTTGTTTTACTATCGGACTGAGCATCACTTCACCTATTAATGCGAGCATCGTCACTACGTCGATGCCTATCTTTGCCATGATGTTGGCGGCACTTATCCTGCGTGAACCCATTACCGGCAAGAAGGCGTTAGGAGTGTTGATGGGATGCAGCGGTGCTTTGATTCTTATTCTGAGTTCGGCAGCTCATGCTGACGCACGTGTTGGAGATATACGTGGCGATTTGCTTTGCTTGTTTGCGCAGTTCTCGTTTGCCCTTTATTTATCGTTATTCAATCCGCTCATCAAGCGTTATAATGTGTTTACGGTCAACAAGTATATGTTCTCATGGGCTACGCTGATGCTTCTCCCGCTTAGTTCTTACCATGTCTATGGGGTAATCAGCCAGCCTATTCCGTTGCTGACGTGGATAGAAGTGGGTTATGTTGTGGTGTGTGGCACGTTCTTCTGTTATATTCTGACCATGATAGGTCAGCGCACGTTGCGTCCCACGGTGGTGTCGGTCTATAACTATGTGCAACCTATTGTGGCTGTTGCGGCTTCACTCATCATGGGTATTAGTACGATGAAGCTAACTCATGTTTTGGCTGTGGTGCTGGTGTTCAGCGGTGTTTGGCTGGTGGTTAAGTCAAAGTCGCGCAAGGATATAGAAGAGGAACGTCAGGAGAAAAAGAACGTTTGATCCTATCTTGTTTGACCGATAGGAAATCGGTTTGCCGTTTTTCAGCATATTCCCGATCTTACGATTTGAAAAAATATAAGCGCACACCTATTATTCTTGGGTGTGCGCTTGTATGATAGAAGCTGTTTGTCTTATTCCAAGAAACCAAGTAGGGCAACGATATAAGCATTCCAGTTGATGGCAATTTCATTGGAAGCGTAACTGCCTTCGTGATCTTGGTATGATTCATCGGGTGATGACGATGGGTAAGCAGGCACATTCTTTGCATCCTGTTGACCACTATTAGCACCTCCTGCGAGAAATCCCGGTAGTGGTTCTTCAATGCCGTCGGCTGCCGAAATACGCTGGTGAGGATGCATGACGCGCTGTGTGCCAAAGCCAGTCAGATAGCAATAGCCCGTGGCATTGCGTCCGAAGATGTGGTCGATAGTGGTGATGGCAGCTTTGCGGTAGGTATTGTCTTTGGTAAGGGCGTATTGGTACATCTGTGCAATACCTCGTCCTGCACATTTTTCAGAGTTGCTTCCCCAAATAAAATCGGATGCGCTGTTGCCGAAGATAGAGTAGAAGGGTGATGTGGCGAGCGCCTTGATATCTTCGTCACAGAATGTCTTGAGTGATTTCTTCATGCAGCAAGTCTTGAGTTTTCCAGCCTCTTTAGTTTGTAGCAGTTCCTGATTGAGCCATTGGAAGATGCCCAGTCCGGCAACGTTGCCCCATGTGGGCAGGGTGAACTGTTTGGGAGCGAAGGCTCGAGCCTGTTCAAGGTATCCTTGTTCTCCTGTTGTGAGATACATTTCTGTAGCTGCCCAGAAGAATTCATCGTCTGCATCGTTGTCATCGTATGTTCCTGTGTTGACGTCAGGGTCATACTTGCTGTTGTTGTCTTGCTGTGTATAGTAGTTTTTGGGGAATCTCACAGCCCATGCGTATGCACGTTGTGCAGCGTTGGCAGCTATCTTGCAGAATGGTTGATATTGTGGATAATCCTTGTAGATACGTGCTGCGAGTGCCATTGTAGCAGCAAAGTCGAGTGCTGCCTGCGTGCTCTTTTGCACCACATAGCGGTCTTGTTTGCAATCCACAGGCATGACGAATGCTTCGAAATTGGGAGTGGTCAGTTTGTGATAGACACCTCCGTCGTCGGGATCCTGCATGGTCAGCATCCATTCCAGATTGTACATGATTTCGTCCAAGAGGTCAGGCACGTTGTTGTTTGATTCTGGAATTTGCGTATCGATCTGTTCGAAATGTTCTTTGTTTAACTGGTAAGCTTGTAACATCAGGCCGATGGTGAATCCAGAGTTGACGATATATTTATTGTAGTCGCCAGCATCATACCAACCTTTTGGCGAGGAAATGACCGTTCCGGCAGGGCGCTTGGGTGATGCTGCCGATGGGTGTATGAGAACCCGAGTGTCGGGATGAGCTGCTTTTCTGGCAAAAGCTCCAGCGTATTTAGCTTCGATGTCCGTTCCTGTGCGCTGTAGATAGAAGGCCTTGATGGCAGCCTTCAGCGCCTCGTTGTATGGATGTTCGGCGATGTTGATGGTTTGTTTGTTTTTACCTGCAGTCAGGGTGTAGGTGCCTGGTTTTGTTACGGTAGAGAAATCTACAACCTGTCGCACTTTGTTGTTGAAGGGGGACTTGAGTGTTCGTACGGCTTTTCCGCTCCACACTTTGTGTCCGTTGTGGTCTTTCAGAATAAAGTTGCTGCTTTTTCCCGTTGGTTCAACAACGGCAACTTTGGATTCATTGACATAATAGCCCACTTGATTGACCTTGATGGGATTTTGTGCCGTAGCTGTGAGTGCGCTTGCTGCGACGAGTGTCAATAGTGTTTTTTTCATCATTTTAAGTTTTGGTTATGAATAGTATTGGAAATGAATTTTTATGTTTTCCTTATATATAATAAGGTGGATGTGCTTTATGGGGGGGCATGCTGTTGATGCTGTGTGCAACAGCAGGGCAGATGGTTACTGTTTAGCCCGATGCTCGTTGACGAGTGATCGCATCTCTTTGAGCAGATCGCTGGCAAAGATGAAGTCGGTCAGTCGCTTATTGGTAGATTGCATGATGTCTGCCGAAACTCCCTGCCACTCTTTGTGACCTTCGTAGATGAAAAGTATGTTTTCGCCGATGGTTGTCACGGAGTTCATGTCGTGTGTATTGATGATGGTGGTAATGCCAAATTCATGGGTGATGGAGTGGAGTAGGTCGTCGATGACCAATGATGTCTTAGGGTCGAGACCAGAGTTTGGTTCGTCGCAGAAGAGGTAGCGTGGGTTGAGTGCGATAGCTCGTGCGATGGCAACTCGTTTCTGCATACCTCCTGAGATTTCACCGGGATATTTTTTTTCAGCGCCAATCAGATTGACACGGTCGAGACATTCGCGTGCACGTTGTGTGCGTTCGTGAAGTGTCATGGGGGAGAACATATCGAGTGGGAACATCACGTTTTCCAGTACTGTGAGTGAGTCGAATAGTGCAGCACTTTGGAAAATCATGCCCATTTCTCGGCGCATCATCACCTTTTCCTGTTTCGACATCTGTACGAAGTCTCTTCCATCGTATAGCACTTGTCCACTCGTAGGTTCAAGCAGTCCCACCAGATTTTTCATCAATACCGTTTTTCCGCTACCGCTCTGACCGATAATCAGATTGGTTTTTCCATCTTCAAATATGGTGTTGATACCTTTCAGTACCTCTTTATCGTCGAAACTCTTATATAGGTCTTTTACCTCAATCATTGTTGCAAGTGTATTGGAATGTTGGAAATATTGTGGTTAGGCTCATGAGAGCAGTTGGGTGAGGAATACATCGGAACATAGGATGAGTACGCTCGACGACACGACAGCGTCTGTTGAGGCTTTGCCCACATTGACCGAACCGCCTTCTACGTTGTAGCCGAAATAGGAGGGTACTGCCGATATGATGAAGGCGAAGAACAAGCTCTTGATGATGCTCATCCATACGAACCATGGTTGGAAATCGTGTTGCAGTCCCAGTGTGAGGTCGTCGGGTGGGAGTATGTGGGCTATGTATGCTGTACCGTAAGCACCTATGATACCCATTGCTGATGAGAAGATGACCAATAGCGGCATGATGGTCACCATGCCGAGAATCTTGGGCAGGATGAGGTAGCATGCTGAGTTTACACCCATGATGTCGAGTGCGTCAATCTGTTGGGTGACGCGCATCGTGCCAATCTCCGATGCGATGTTTGATCCGACTTTTCCCGCCAGTATCAGACACATGATACTTGATGAGAACTCCAGCAACATAATCTCACGAGTGGTGTAGCCGCTGACCCATCGGGGCATCCATGGACTCTGGATGTTGAGTTTCATCTGGATACAGATGACAGCTCCGATGAAGAAAGAGATCAGCAGTACGATGCCGATGGAGTTGATGCCCAGTTGCGCCATCTCTTTCGTATATTCCTTGAAGAACATACGCATCCGCTCTGGACGCGAAAAAGTGCGCCCCATCAATATGATGAATTGGCCGAAATGTGTCAGCCAGTTGTGTAATAGTTTCATAGGATAATATGCTTAATTGAATGCAAAGGTAGTGTAAACTGAGAGAAAAAACAAGTTTTTCTTTGAAATTCACGCAGTTTACACTACCTTTGCACATGAAAAGATACATGGCAATGGACGAAATTACGAACAATAAGCCGGAACAGTTGGTGTTGCGCACCGAGGGTCTGGTCAAACAATATGGCAAGCGCACCGTGGTGAGCGATGTGAGTTTCGATGTGAAACAAGGTGAAATTGTAGGACTGTTGGGTCCTAACGGAGCCGGCAAAACCACATCGTTCTATATGACAACCGGATTGGTTGTTCCCAATGGCGGACACATCTATCTCGGCGACGAGGAGGTGACAGACTATCCTGTCTATAAGCGTGCTCGTGCCGGTATCGGCTATTTGGCACAGGAGGCATCTGTGTTTCGCAAGATGTCGGTAGAGGACAATATTCTCTCGGTATTGGAAATGACGGGCAAACCACGTGACTATCAGCTCGAAAAACTTGAAAGCCTGATCAAGGAGTTTCGCCTTGGAAAGGTGAGAAAGAATAAGGGTGACCAGCTTTCTGGTGGTGAGCGACGCCGTACGGAGATTGCTCGTTGCTTAGCTATTGAGCCCAAATTCATCATGCTCGACGAACCGTTTGCCGGCGTTGACCCTATTGCCGTGGAAGATATTCAGCAGATAGTTTGGCAACTGAAATATCGCAACATTGGTATTCTGATAACCGACCATAATGTGCACGAAACTCTTAACATTACCGACCGTGCCTATCTGCTCTTCGAAGGTCGCATTCTCTTTCAAGGTAGTCCTGAAGAATTGGCGGTCAATCCTGTGGTGAAAGAGAAATATCTGGGTACCAACTTCGAACTGAAAAAGAAGAACTTCCAAGAGATGGCAGAAGCCAAACGCCGAAAGGAAATGGAGGAAGACGAAGAGAATAGATGAAACCCTTCATGCCTGAGGTTTGGCAAAATCTTAGAACAACATTCTCCACTTTCTTTCCAACGACCGATGTTTGACAGGTGTTCGGTGGGTATTTGATCAATAAAACTCACGTATTTCCTTCGGGATGCCTTCGGGATGCCTTCGGGATGTCGGTTTGTTGCTTTATGGGGAGATCCCAAGTAAGTCCCAAGTAAGTCCCATTATTTGCGGAAAACTATGGGAGGATGATGGGAAGATAGTGGGAGAAACTTCGCTCGTCAGTTCGATAATCCAAAGAAAAATTCGATTTTCTTTTGTATTCTGCTCACTTATTCGTACCTCTGAGGCTTACGCCTCTTAGTTACTTTCGTTCGATAATCCAAAGAAAAATTCGATTTTCTTTTGTATTCTGCTCACTTATTCGTAACTCTGAGGCTTACGCCTCTTAGTTACTTTCGTTCGATAATCCAAAGAAAAATTCGATTTTCCTTTGTATTCTGCTCACTTATTCGTAACTTTGCACGCTCAAAACTGCATATAATAATTAAATAAGGTATAAGAAGAGATGAATATTTCATTTGAAGCTCCTGACAAAATCAATGGTTTGATGACCATCGTATTGGAGAAAGAAGACTATCAAGCAGAAGTCGAGAAGACTCTGAAAGATTATCGCAAACGCGCTAATGTACCCGGATTCCGCCCTGGTCAGACTCCTATGGGTATGATCAAACGTCAGTATGGTACTGCCGTTAAGGTTGACGTGGTAAACAAAATGTTGGGTGAGGAACTCTACAAGTATGTTCGCGAAAACAAAATACAGATGCTCGGCGAACCCCTCAACAGCGACAAACAGAAGGAACTCAACTTCGAAAGCGATGAGCCATTGGAGTTCATGTTCGATATTGCCGTAGCTCCCGAATTCAAGGCAGCCCTCTCTGGCAAGGATAAAGTTGACTACTACAACATCACCGTTGACGACAAACTGATCGACCAGCAGGTGGAAATGTATCAGCAGCGTTCTGGTAACTACGAGAAGGCAGAGCAGTATGACGCAGAACAGCGCGATTTGCTCAAGGGCGACCTGCGCGAACTCGACGAGAACGGAAACGTTAAGGAAAATGGAATTACCATTGCCGACGTTTCTCTTATGCCTCAGTACATCAAGGTAGAAGACCAGAAGAAGCTTTTCGATGGTGCTAAACTGGGTGATATCATCACTTGGAATCCCCGTCAGGCCTATCCTGAAAACGACGCAGAGGTTTCTTCTCTCCTCAAAATCAAGAAAGAGGAAGTTGCTCAGCACACAGGAGACTTTACCTATCAGGTAACTGAAATCTCACGCTTCACAAAGGCAGAGGTTAATCAGACACTCTTCGATCAGGTTTTCGGCGAGGGTAATGTGAAAGACGAAAAAGAATTCCGTCAGAAGATTAGCGAGCAGATTAGCGAGCAGTTCAAGTCTGATTCAGACTATAAGTTCCTGCTCGACGTACGCAAGCACATGGAGAAGAAGGTTGGTAAGCTCGAATTCCCAGAGGCTCTGCTCAAGCGCGTGATGTTCAATAACAACAAGGACAAGGGCGAGGAGTTTGTAGAAAAAAACTTCGAGGCCAGCATCAACGAACTCGAATGGCACCTTATCAAAGAGCAGCTCGTTGCCGCTCAGAACATCAAGGTTGACGATGCAGACATCAAGAATGTAGCCAAGGAGGCCGCTCGCGCACAGTTCGCACAATACGGAATGGCAAATATTCCAGAGGAATATCTCGACAACTACGCTACAGAGATGCTGAAAAAGCGTGAAAACGTAGATGGACTCGTAGATCGTGCCGTTGACCTGAAGCTCATCGACGCTCTGAAGAATGTTGTGAAACTCAACGAGAAAGAGATTTCAATGGAAGACTTTCAGAAGATGCTGCAAGAGAAATAAGCATTTTTAAGAAAAAAACCTCATGAATATTGCGAGGTTACCAACTTTTTTCGTAATTTTGTATTTATAATATACGCAAAAAGGGTTGGTAACCTCGCTTTTTTGTTTCAAAACCAAAGAATGATGAACAACGATTTTAGAAAATATGCTACTAAGCATTTAGGTATTAACGGTCTCGTACTCGACGAAGTGATGAGCGCACAGGCACAGTATCTGAACCCCTATATCTTGGAAGAACGTCAACTGAACGTTACCCAGATGGACGTGTTCTCACGACTGATGATGGATCGCATCATCTTCCTCGGTACACAGATTGACGACTATACTGCCAATACACTACAGGCACAGCTGCTCTATCTCGACTCAGTAGATAGCGGCAAGGATATCAGTATCTACCTCAACTCACCAGGCGGAAGCGTAACAGCAGGCCTCGGCATCTACGACACCATGCAGTTTATTACTTCCGACGTAGCCACCATCTGCACAGGTATGGCAGCATCAATGGCAGCCGTGTTGCTCGTGGCTGGAGCAGAAGGCAAACGCTCGGCGCTTCCCCATAGCCGTGTGATGATTCATCAGCCACTGGGTGGAGTACAGGGACAGGCATCGGATATTGAAATCGAGGCCAGAGAAATCATGAAATTCAAGAAAGAACTCTATACCATCATCTCCAACCATTCACACACACCATTTGATAAGGTGTGGAACGATTCTGACCGTAACTACTGGATGACAGCAGAAGAGGCCAAAGAGTATGGTATGATAGATGAAATACTGGTCAGAAAGGCATGAAGAAACAATGTAATTTCTGCGGACGCACCGAACGTGAAGTCCCCCTGTTGATAACAGGTCTCCATGGATGTATCTGTAGCGACTGCGTGACTCAGGCCTATCAGGTGTTGCAGGCTAACGGATTCGATAAGGACGCGAAAAAGAAACAAGCCGTTCCGGAACTCAAGAAAGTTCCTAAACCCAAAGAGATAAAAAAGTATCTCGATGAATATATTATAGGTCAGGATGAGGCCAAGCGCTTCCTCTCCGTAGCAGTCTATAACCACTACAAACGACTGCAACAGCCTGTAGATGAGAACGGAGTCGAAATCGAGAAAAGCAACATCATCATGGTGGGATCTACCGGAACCGGTAAGACCTTGCTGGCACGCACCATCGCCAAACTGCTTGACGTCCCCTTTACCATCGTCGATGCTACCGTATTTACCGAAGCCGGCTATGTGGGCGAGGATGTAGAGAGTATCCTCTCACGCCTGCTGCAAGTGGCTGACTATAACGTGGAGGCTGCCGAGCGTGGTATTGTCTTTATCGACGAGATAGATAAAATTGCCAGAAAGAGCGACAACCCCAGCATCACACGCGACGTGAGTGGCGAAGGTGTGCAACAGGGACTGCTCAAACTGTTGGAGGGAACAATGGTTAACGTGCCACCAAAGGGCGGACGCAAACATCCTGACCAGGAATACATCCATGTGGATACTCGCAATATCCTCTTTATATGTGGAGGAGCCTTCGACGGCATTGAACGCAAGATTGCGCAACGACTCAATACCCATGTCGTGGGTTACAACTCGGTACAGAATGTACGTAAGATAGACAAGGGCGACCTGATGAAGTATATTCTGCCACAAGACTTGAAATCGTTCGGACTGATTCCGGAAATTATCGGACGTCTGCCGGTGCTGACTTATCTCAATCCGCTCGATCGCGACGCGCTGGAGAAAATATTGGTGGAACCCAAAAACTCCATCATCAAGCAGTATGAAAAACTGTTTGATATGGACGGCATCAAACTGACATTTGCCCCAGAAGCCCTCAAACTCATCGTCGATAAGGCGATGGAGTACAAACTCGGTGCACGTGGACTACGCTCTATCGTGGAGTCTATTATGATGGACGCCATGTTTGAAGTGCCTTCCAAACGCGCCAAATCCTTTGAAGTGACTGCAGAGTACGCACAACAGCAACTCGATAAATCGCATTTACAGTAATTAAGCCTATTGCAATGAAAGTTAATCTTACCCAAGCACTCAAACAGTTTTTTGGCTTCAGCCAATTTAAAGGTGACCAAGAGCGCATCATCCAAAATCTACTGGATGGCAACGATACCTTTGTGCTGATGCCTACAGGAGGTGGCAAATCCCTTTGCTACCAATTGCCTTCCCTGCTGATGGAAGGAACAGCGATTGTCATCTCACCATTGATAGCTCTGATGAAAAATCAAGTGGATGCCATCAGTATGATGAGTGAAGAGGGTACCGCACATTATCTCAACTCATCGCTCAACAAAGCAGCGATAGACCAGGTGAAGGCCGACATTCGTTCCGGAAAGACTAAACTGCTCTATGTGGCACCGGAATCGTTGACCAAAGAGGATAATGTCAACTTTCTCAAAAAGACAAAGATTTCTTTCTATGCAATAGACGAAGCCCACTGTATCTCCGAATGGGGTCACGACTTCCGACCCGAATACCGTCGCATACGACCCATCATCAACCAGATTGGTGAGGCACCCATCATCGCACTTACCGCTACGGCAACAGACAAAGTGCGTACTGATATCAAGAAGAATCTCGGCATGAGCGATGCTACAGAATTCAAAAGTTCGTTCAACCGCCCGAACCTCTATTATGAGGTAAGAAACAAAACCAAGGATGTGGATAAGGACATCATTAAGTTCATTAAACAACATCCAGGTAAAAGCGGCATCATCTATTGTCTCTCGCGCAAGAAAGTAGAAGAATTGGCGGAAATCCTACGCGCCAACGATATCAAGGCACAGGCTTATCATGCCGGACTTGAATCGGCTTTGCGCTCGCAGACGCAGGATGACTTCTTGATGGAAAAAACAGATGTTATCGTGGCTACGATAGCCTTCGGAATGGGTATCGATAAGCCAGATGTCCGCTTTGTCATCCATTACGACATCCCTAAGTCGTTGGAAGGATACTATCAGGAAACTGGACGCGCAGGTCGAGACGGAGGAGAAGGCGTCTGCATCGCTTTCTATTCGAAAAAAGACTTGCAGAAGCTGGATAAGTTTATGGAAGGCAAACCCGTGGCAGAACAGGATATTGGCAGACAACTGTTGCAGGAAACAGCAGCCTATGCCGAGACTTCTGTGTGCCGACGCAAGATGCTACTCCATTATTTCGGTGAAATATATCCTAAGGACAACTGTCAGAACTGTGACAACTGTCTGCATCCGAAAACCAAGATAGAGGCACAGGAACAGCTGGTAATCCTGCTAAATACGGTGATTACCATCAAGGAAAACTTCCGTTCTGACTATGTCATCGACTTTATTACCGGAAAGGAAACAGAGGAGATATTGGCGCATAAGCATCAAAACAACGAACTGTTTGGTGCGGGCGAGGATATGGATGAGAAATTGTGGAATCCCGTTATCAGGCAGGCTCTGATAGCAGGATTCATAAAGAAAGATGTGGAAAACTATGGCTTGCTGAAAATAACAGCTGCCGGAAAGAAATTCTTAAAGAAACCAGAATCATTTATGATTGTAGAGGATAAAGACTTTGACGAAGACTACGAGAACGCTTCGGAACACGATGGAACTATGACTGCGCTCGATCCTACGCTCAGCATCATGCTGAAGGACTTGCGCAAAAAGGTTGCCAAGAAAATGGAGCGTCCACCTTATGTGATATTCCAGGATGTAAGCATCGAACAGATGGCTACCGATTATCCTATCACGTTGGAAGAACTCAAAAACATACAAGGTGTAGGAGAAGGAAAGGTGAAACAGCCTTATGCAAAGGAGTTCGTAGATCTGATCGCCAAATACTGTAAAGAGAACGACATCACACGACAGGCTGACCTGCGCGTGCGTACCGTTGCTAAGAAGTCGATGCTGAAAGTGAAAATCATTCAGGCCATCGACAGACAAGTGGCGCTTGACGATATTGCCAATGCACAAGGCTTGGACTTTAGCGAACTGCTCGACGAGGTGGAGGCTATCGTATATAGTGGTACACGACTGAATATCGACTATTTCCTCGATGAGGTGATGGACGAAGACCATATTGACGATATTTATGACTATTTTGCTGAAAGCGATACAGACTCGCTCGATGCGGCTATTGACGAACTGGGTTCTGAGTGCTCGGAAGATGAAATCAGACTGGTGCGCATCAAGTTTATTAGCGAAATGGCCAACTAATACTGCCAATGGTTATGAAAAGGACAACGACATATCTTATGGCTCTGGCTGCACTATTGCTGATGGCGCAGCCTGCTGATGCGCAGTTCTTAAAGAAAATGTTTAAGAAAAAAGCGCGTACAGAGCGGAAAGCTAAAGTGGGAAAAGACGGTATTGACGACGATGCCCAACAGGCACTTGCCGATGTGACAACCTTTGCCGATAATTCCAACAACCGCAACGCTTTCCTCGGAATACCATTGGGAATCAAGGCTGAACGCTTTGAAAAACAACTGTTGGAACAAGGATTTACGGAACGTAAAGCCGAGGGAAAACAAACGGCAAAGACTTATGTCTATGAAGGAGACGTGTATGGTGCAAAAGCTCGCGTAACACTTTATACTTCAGAAGACACCGAACGGGTATTTGCCGTTGATGTGGAGGGAGTTGCTGTCTATCCTACCAAAAAGGATGTGCAAGGACGCTTCCTACATCTCAAACAACAACTTGCCAAAGTATATGGACAAGGATATGTGGATCGGGGAGGCGAGGCCTATACCATCATCAGCAGACTGGGAACCACCACACTCCATTATGAGAGTTCGGGAGTGGGACAGTCATATACTATCGGTATTACCATAGACGACGCAAAGGCTTATGCGATGGCCTATCAGGAAATGGAAGACCGCGAATACGAAGCCAAGCCACGCGTCTTGACAAACGGATTGGCAGAACCGCTGAAACATACCGATCTGGTGGGATTGGTATTCTTCCTGACCAAAAACCGCACCTTAGTGTCGGCCAAGACTCTCTTGGCATCCTATGATTATTCGATTGGTAAGATGAACCAGATGAAGTCGCCACAGGCCACCCTGACCATTGGCGATTATCACTCAAATGTGGTTTTCACGCGTTCTAAGAAAAACTATACGGCATTTGTCATTACTGCCAACGATGACCTCGATGCGGTACGTTGCGACTTGCAGACTTACGGTTATACCACAACCGATAAGGTCAACTATCAGCAAGGACGTGTGAAGATTGCCGTTGCCACAAACAAAAACGGCCAGGTTGTTGTACGAGTGCGCTGATACTTACTCATTTCAACGATTGATACTATACTGCGTTAAATCGTATTAATAATCGGTGAAACGCTTGTAGGTATCGGAAAAAATGAGTAATTTTGCACGCAATAAAATTTTAAGGAGTTATTTATGTCATCATTTATTGCAGACAAAATTGTGATGGACGGCCTTACATTTGACGACGTCCTCCTGATTCCCGCTTATTCGGAAGTGTTGCCTAAGACGGTAGAGTTGAAAACCAAGTTCTCGCGTAACATCCAGCTGAATGTTCCTTTCGTGACAGCAGCTATGGATACCGTGACCGAAAGTCAGATGGCGATTGCCATTGCACGTGAAGGCGGTATCGGTGTTATCCACAAAAACATGTCGATAGATAACCAAGCTCGCGAGGTGGCTATCGTCAAGCGTGCTGAAAACGGTATGATCTATGATCCTGTTACCATCCGTCGTGGATCTACGGTGCAGGATGCCTTGGCCTTGATGGCTGAATATCATATCGGTGGTATTCCTGTTGTAGATGAAAACAATTATCTCGTAGGTATCGTGACCAATCGTGACCTGCGCTTTGAGCGTCGCTTGGATCGTACTATCGACGAGGTGATGTCGAAAGAGAATCTGGTGACAACCCACCAGCAGACCGACTTGATTGCTGCTGCACAAATCCTGCAGGAAAATAAGATTGAGAAACTCCCCGTTGTTGATAAAGACAACCACTTGGTAGGCCTCATTACTTATAAGGATATTACCAAGGCAAAGGATAAACCCATGGCTTGCAAAGATGATAAAGGTCGTCTGCGTGTAGCTGCAGGTGTAGGTGTTACCGTTGATACCCTCGACCGTATGCAGGCACTTGTCAATGCTGGTGTTGACGCCATTGTGATTGATACTGCCCATGGACATTCTAAGAGCGTTATCGAAAAACTGCGCGAGGCTAAGGCTTCGTTCCCCAATATTGACATCGTAGTAGGTAATATCGCTACTGGAACTGCCGCCAAAATGTTGGTGGAGAATGGCGCAGATGCTGTTAAGGTCGGTATCGGTCCGGGTTCCATCTGTACCACACGTGTTGTCGCAGGTGTCGGCGTACCCCAGTTGAGCGCAGTATATGATGTTTATCAGGCCTTGCAGGGCACAGGTGTACCTTTGATTGCTGACGGTGGTCTTCGCTATTCTGGCGATATCGTTAAGGCATTGGCAGCCGGTGGTTCTTGCGTGATGATTGGTTCGCTGGTAGCAGGTACAGAAGAAAGCCCCGGCGACACTATTATCTATAATGGCCGTAAGTTTAAGAGCTATCGTGGAATGGGTTCACTCGAAGCCATGGAACACGGATCTAAGGACCGTTACTTCCAGGCAGATACCAAAGATACCAAGAAACTTGTACCAGAGGGAATTGCCGGACGCGTTCCTTATAAGGGAACTGTACAGGAAGTTATCTATCAGATGGTAGGTGGACTGCGTTCTGGTATGGGCTATTGCGGTGCTCCAACTATCGAGAAATTGCATGACGCTAAGTTCACTCGCATCACCAATGCTGGTGTGAACGAGAGCCATCCACACGATATCACCATTACAAGTGAGGCTCCAAACTATTCACGCCCCAACGATTAAGATGATACAAAGACTGTTGCTTGCACTCATGTTGCTGCCAAGCACCATGATGGTGCGGGCACAGAATGACCCTACGCTTCTGATGGTGGGTGAAACTGCCGTGAAACGTTCGGAGTTTGTACAAGCATATAGTAAAATATGTGGCGCCCGTGTTGGTGCGCCGTGTAAGGTCGATGACTTTCTGGAGTCTTATATCAACTATAAGTTGAGAGTAAAGGCTGCCAGGGAGTCGCGCCTTGACACAACGTCGATGTTTAAAAGCATGCTTGCCGCTTGTGCGACTAACAGTCTGCCTGCATCGACAACCGCAAATGCCTCTGGTAGTTTGACCGGAGAAGACCTTAGGCGGATAGTCCAAAGCTGCGGCAATGGGATGAATAACGAAGTGGTCTGCTTGTCGCATATTTATCTGAAGGTGCGCCAGCGTGGACAACGTTATGAATTACAACAAGCCATCAAACGGGCAGACTCCATCTATAATGCTTTGCGACAAGGTGCTGATTTCGCTGTGTTGGCTCGACAAGTATCACAGGATAAAGCCTCTGCTGCAAATGGCGGACTGATGGGATGGTATGGTCGCAACCAGTTGCTTAAGGAGATGGAAGACAATGCCTTCACACTTCAACCAGGAACCTATAGCCGCCCATTCCTTACTGCCGATGGTTATCATATCCTGTTGCTTAACGACAGACGAACTGCCGATAAGTTTGCAGAACTGCAACAATGGCAGGCAGCAGAACAGAAAAGGCTGTCTATGGTGCGTGGCATCTCGTCATCGCCGGTTCAAGCGAGTCTGCCATCAGCAGAACGGGAATCGAATATGGGCAATAGCCCCATTTCACCAATGACGACCGCATCGCTACCCACAGTTTCTGACGACATCTATGAAGGATTACTGCTCTGCGTGTTGTCAGAGAAATCGCTTGCCCGGCAGGCAGCTACCGACAAGACTGCCATGGCTCGGTATTTCAAGAAAAACAAGAAGAAGTATCGCAGGAAAGGTTTCAAGCCTAAAAGCTATGTTGAAGTAGAAGAACAGGTGGTAGCCGATTTGTGTACTGAAATGGAGAAACACTGGATATCAGATTTGAAGGAAAAATATCCGGTCACAATAAATAAAGATGTATTAAAAACAATAAACAAACATCACAGAATATGAGCATTCGCAGTATATTATTTGCTATGCTGGCATTGGCAAGTACAGCCATGCAGGCAAAAACTGACAAAGACAGTATCAATGCGCAAAGCACAGTAGATGAAGTCATCTGGGTTGTGGGCGATGAGGCTATCCTGAAGTCAGATGTCGAAGCCATGCGCATGCAGGCCCTGCAGCAGGGAGTGCATTGGACAGGCAATCCTGACTGTGCCATTCCCGAACAGATAGCTGTACAGAAACTGTTCTTGCATCAGGCTGCCATCGACAGTATCGAGGTGACCGATGCACAGATTAGTGCAGGTGTTGACCGCCAGATAGACTATATGATTTCTGTTGTCGGATCTCGTGAGAAGTTGGAAGAGTATCACAAGAAGACGATGACACAGATTCGCAACGAACTGCGTGACTCTTATCGTGAAAACCAAATGGTAGAGGAAATGAAGCAGCAACTGGTCAAGGATATTGCCGTGACCCCTGCAGAAGTGCGCCGCTACTTCAAGGATATGCCAACAGACAGTATTCCTTTTGTTCCCACCGAGGTGGAAGTGCAGATTATCACACAAACTCCTCGTGTGTCACAGGAAGAGATCAACCGTGTGAAAGGTGAACTCCGCGACTATACTGACCGTATCAACCGTGGCGATGCTTCGTTCCAAACGCTGGCACGTCTCTATTCTGAAGATCCAGGAAGTGCACGTCGTGGTGGTGAACTGGGATTCATGTCGCGTATGGAACTCGATCCAGCCTTTGCTGCTGTGGCTTTCAACCTGACTGATCCGAAGAAAGTCTCGAAGATTGTGGAGTCTGAATTTGGATTCCATATTATCCAGTTGATAGAGAAACGTGGTGAGAAAGCCAATGTTCGCCATATTCTCCGTCGCCCTGTTGTTAGTAACGAGGCTATTGAGAAGTCGTTGAGCCAACTCGATTCTCTGCGTACCGATATTGCTGATGCGAAGTTTACCTTTGATCAGGCTGCCTCTGTGCTCTCTGACGATAAAGATACCCGTAACAACAAAGGTGTGATGTTCCACGATGACATGGGCACACGTACTTCACGTTTCCAACTGCAAGATCTTCCTGCTGAAGTGGCTCGTGCCATCGATGGATTGAAGATCGGGGAAGTTACCAAACCATTCCAGATGATGAAAAACGGTCGTACAGTATGTGCCATCGTCAAACTGAAGAATCGCAGCGAAGGTCATAAAGCCACCATTACCGAAGATTTTCAGGTGATGAAGAATGTTGTGCTGGAGAAATTGCGCCAAGAGAAGATTCATCAGTGGGTGGTGGAAAAGATCAAAAACACCTACGTCCGTATCAATGACCGTTATCGGGATTGTGATTTTGAATATCAGGGTTGGATACGATGAAACTCCGTGCTGTTGCCATCTTTATGCTTTGCCTGTTGGGTATTGGCCTGATAGGTGCTATGCAGCCTGTGCGTAAACGTACAGCAAAAAATCATAGAACGGCTCCCGACAAGCGCGTTTATCTGGTACATGCCGACGAACTGCGTTATAACCAGTATCAGAATGGTGATGCCCAGGTCCTTACGGGACATGTTCATTTCCGTCATGTTGGCGCCAATCTTTATTGCGACAGTGCCAATTTCTTCCAGCAGACCAACTCTTTCGAAGCTTTCGGTCATGTGCGCATGGTGCAGGGCGACACGCTGAGCCTTACCAGCGACTATGCTTACTATGATGGTAACGAGCAGATTGCACAAGCGCGATATAATGTGGTGCTGAAACATCGCAAGACAACACTCTATACCGATAGTTTGGATTATGACCGCATGTATAGTTTCGGCAACTTCTTCGAAGGTGGAAAACTCGTGGATAATGGTTCTACGCTGACCAGCGATTGGGGTGAGTACCATACTGACTCGAAGATGGCGATGTTTTATTATGATGTACGCCTGCGCAACAAGAAGTTCTATCTGACAACCGATTCTCTCTTCTACGATACCCGTCTCTCACGTGCACATATCGTGGGACCGTCGAATATAACATCGGGCAGTAGTCATATCTATAGTGAGGACGGCTACTACAATACCAAGACCGAGATGTCAGAACTGTTTGGTCGTTCGGTCATGAAAGATAAAGGCCGCTCGTTGGTGGGCGATAGCGTTTATTATGACAGTAAGAACGGGCTCAGCCATGCCTATAGTAATGTAGTCTATGTTGATTCCGTCAATAAAAACAAGATGACTGGCGACTATTGTGAATACAATGAAGAGACGGGCTATGCCATGACCACCAAGCGTGCTGTTGCTATCGATTATTCGCAGCGCGATTCTCTTTATATGCATGCCGATACCTTCAAGGTGTTTACGTTCAATATCAATACCGACTCGGTCTATCGTAAAATCCATGCCTACAATAAGGTGCGCGCCTATCGTGTCGATGTGCAGGCGGTATGTGACTCGTTGGTGTATAATTCCCAAGATTCATGTATGACGATGTATCGTGACCCTATCGTATGGAACAACGGCCAACAACTCTTTGGTGAGGAGATACGTGCCTATATGAAAGACTCTACCATCGACCATGTACATGTGGTGGGACAGGCATTCTCTGTAGAACAACTTGCCGATTCGGTACACTTCAACCAAGTGTCGTCGAAAGAGATGATGGCACTCTTCAACAAGGGTGAAGTGTATGAAACCAATGCTACGGGTAATGTGCTGATCGTTTATTATCCGATGGATGATTCCGACAGCACCCTAATAGGACTCAACTATACCGAGACACCCAAACTGCGTATGTTCCTTGAAAAGCGCAAGATGAAGAAGATATGGATGGAGAAACCAACAGGAGTGCTCTATCCCATGACGCAGATACCCCCTTCGAAATATTTCTTGCCAGGCTATGCTTGGTTTGATTATATCCGTCCACTCAACCGCGACGACATCTTCAACTGGCGCGGAAAGAAAGAAGGACAGGAGTTGAAAGAGCAAGTGCATCGCACAGCACCTGCCTCGGTAAAGAAGGCGGAAGGAGGACCGAAATGAGTGATGTAATACAGTTGCTGCCAGATTCTGTGGCCAACCAGATTGCAGCCGGAGAGGTTATTCAGCGTCCGGCATCGGTCATCAAGGAACTTGTAGAAAATGCGGTAGATGCCGGTGCACACACCATTAGTGTACTGGTGGTTGATGCCGGTCGCACGTCAATACAGGTTGTCGATGATGGTAAAGGCATGTCTGAAACCGATGCACGTCTCGCTTTTGAGCGTCATGCCACTTCGAAGATTCGCAAGGCCGACGACCTCTTTGCGCTAACCACCATGGGATTTCGTGGCGAGGCACTCCCTTCGATTGCTGCCGTGTCTCAGGTAGAACTGCGTACTCGTACTGCAGCCGACGAACTGGGTACTTGTCTTACCATCTACGGTTCAAAAGTAGAAGGACAGGAGTCGGTCAGCTGCCCAGTGGGAAGCAATTTCAAGGTTGACAATCTTTTCTATAATGTGCCTGCCCGCCGCAAGTTTTTGAAGACCAACGCTACCGAACTTAGCAATATCCTCACCGCTTTTGAGCGTATAGTATTGGTATATCCTGAAATCAACTTCACACTCCATAGTAACGGACAAGAGCTGATGAACCTTCGTGCAGGCTCTGTACGCCAGCGTATCAGCGATGTCTTTGGCAAACGCTATAGTCAGGATGTGTTGCCCTTGGAGGTAGAAACTGCCATCTGCAAAGTTTCGGGCTATGTGGGGAAACCTGAGTCTGCGCGCAAAAAAGGTGCCCACAACTACTTTTTTGTCAATGGCCGCTTCATGAAGCATCCTTATTTCCATAAGGCAGTCATGCAGGCTTACGAACGCTTAGTGCCTATAGGCATGCAGGTACCCTATTTTATCTATTTCGAAGTTAACCCCGCCGACATAGATGTAAATATCCATCCGACAAAGACAGAAATCAAGTTTGATAACGAACAAGCCATTTGGCAGATTCTTACCGCTGCGGTAAAGGATGCTATCGGCAAGTTCTGCGAACTCACACAGATAGACTTTGACACCGAAGGACGCCCTGATATCCCGGTATTCAATCCCGATGAACAGGTGGCTCCACCCACTCTGAACTTTAATCCTGACTATAATCCATTCCGTCAGCAAACAGCCAAACCGACAAGAATGGAAGGATGGGAACAACTCTATGGCAATCTGCCTACACAGAAACCTGTTGCTCCAGAACTTTTCCCAACATCGCAGGATGATGCCGAAGAACTGATCACTTCCAACAAGATTACACACGGGACACAGGAACTTGAAGGACAGGGCAGTCGTGCTGTCATCGAAGACAAGTCGCCGATGCACTATCAGTACAAAGGCAGATTTATCATGACTGCTGTCAAATCGGGACTGATGATAATCGACCAGTATCGTGCTGACGTGCGAATTCGTTATGAGCAATATATGGAACAGTTGCGCACCCATCAGGCATCAAACCAGCGCGTGCTCTTTCCTGAAGTGGCACGTTTCTCACCCTCCGATGCTGTCATGCTCCAAAAGATACTGCCCGAACTGGAAGCTATAGGTTTTGAACTCTCCGATCTGGGACAGTATTCCTATGCCATCAATGCCATTCCCGCAGGTCTTGAAGGTCTCGACAGCGTGCAATTGCTATGCGACATGGTAAGTGATGCTATAGAAAAAGGTGCTACTCAGACCGATGCCATCCATGCCGCCCTCGCGCTGAGCATGGCGCGCCATGCTGCCATACCGCAAGGACAGGTGTTGAGCAATGAGGAAATGGAGGCAGTTGTCAATCAATTGTTCGCCTGTTCCAATGTCAATTATACCCCTGATGGCAAAGCCATACTGTGCATTCTCCCCCAGCGCGATATAGAGCAACTTTTGGGCTAATATATAATAATGTAAGGCGGAAATGGGGGAAAGACTAAAAAAATATCAATTTTTGCAACAAAAAACTCAAAATACTAATAAAAAAGTTTGTGGATTCAAAATAAATGTTTAATTTTGCACAACAATTCATAGAAGTATATAACGTATATTTAATTAAATAGGTATGAAAAAGTTATTAATGGTACTGGCTTTTGCCGGTGTTTCTGCTGCCTCAATGGCACAGAATGCTGATCCTACTGAAAAGTTCAGCGTTTCTACTAATTCATTCTGGAGCAACTGGTTCGTACAGGCTAACGTTGCTGGTACTGCATTTTGGGGTAACCAGGAAGTAGGTAACAATTTCTCAAAGAGCCCTCTCAAGGGTTTCCGCAACAACCTTGGCTTCTCTGTAGCTGTTGGTAAGTGGTTCACTCCTGGTCTCGGTCTCCGCACTAAGTTCAACGGTGCTTGGGGTCGCACAGTCGTTTCTGAGAACAAGAAAACCAATGCTAACAAATACTGGACTCTCAGCGAGCAGGTAATGTTCAACCTCAGCAACATGCTGCTGGGTTACAACGAGAGCCGTGTTTGGGACTTCATTCCTTACGCAAGCGTAGGTGTTAACCGTAACATGAGCGCTAACTGCTATGCTCCTGTAGCAGGTATCGGTATCCTGAACGAATTCAAGATCAACAACAAGTGGGCTGTTAACCTCGACGTTAACTACATGCTTGGTACTTCAGACTACGATGGTTTCGAGGGTTCGCTCCCCGGTGCTAAACCTTACGACTCTCGTTCATTCAAGGGTCTCGTAGCTAACCACGACCGTACTCTGAACGTTGAAGTTGGTTTGACCTACAACCTTGGTAAGGCAACCTTCAACAAGACTCCAGACGTAGAGGCTATCAAGGCTCTCTCACAGGGTCAGATCGATGCTCTGAACGCTCAGCTTGCTGACGCTCAGTCTGAGAACAACCGTCTGAAGGATATGCTCGCAGAGCAGAAGCAGCAGCAGTCTGTAGCTCCTGTATCAGCAGTTACTAAGGTGGTTTCAGCTCCTGTATCAGTATTCTTCAACATTGGTAAGGCTAAGGTTGCTTCTAAGAAGGACCTCCAGAATGTTAAGGCTGTTGCTGACGCAGCAAAGGCTAACAACGCTAAGATCGTTGTAACTGGTTACGCTGATAGCAAGACTGGTAGCGTTGCATTCAACAAGAACCTTTCTGAGAAGCGTGCTCAGACCGTTGCTGACGCTCTCGTTAACATGGGCGTAAGCCGCGACAACATCGAAGTTGTTAGTGCTGGTGGTGTAAATACTCTCTCACCTGTATCTTACAACCGTCGTGCTACTGTTGAAATCAAATAATTTCAACCAACGATAGACTTCAATCCCGGAGGTTTTCACCCTCCGGGATTTTTAAGGGCGCTTAGCTCAGCTGGTTTAGAGCATCTGCCTTACAAGCAGAGGGTCGGGGGTTCGAATCCCTCAGCGCCCACCATCGGATTCCAATCTTTTGGAATCCGATTTTCTTTTTTTTCTTCTGCCTGTTGCTTCCTATTGACCATGATGATTATATCGTGGCTCAGTAGATAATTAGTAGGGGTAAGCGTATATCATGGAAAGTCTGTAGAGAAAGAATTTCTCATCCCTAACTCCCATTAGTGCTGCCCTGAAGGACTTGACTTTGGCGTTGAAAGAGGCTCAGTAGATAATTAGTGGGGGTAAGCGTATATCATGGAAAGTCTGTAGAGAAAGGATTTCTCATCCCTAATTCCCCTTAGTGCTGCCCTGAAGGACTTGACTTTGGCGTTGAAAGACTCTGCTGCTGCGTTAGACGACCTGTTATTGTAGAAGTTGAGTATGTCATCATAGTGCTCGTAGAA
>NZ_NPJE01000014.1:0-72858 GCF_002251205.1 Prevotella sp. P3-92
TACCTCTTCGACAGACCGATTCTACCTTTTTACAACAAAGGTACGAAACTGTCTTTAGCAATCATAGTTTTACCTTGATTATTTAACATTTATGCGACTGCGTCGCATTCTTCTGCAAACTTAGAGTGTCATCCGTGCAATCCGTGTACGCGTTTAATAATTTTAAGTAAATTTATCTATACTATAGTTAAATATAATTAAATTCCTATACGTGACGTGCCAAAACTCTTGCATTCCGTGGGTGCCATGTTGTATATTTGTATTTCAAGCCGAGGATGATTTCCAAAACAAGAAAGAAACCTTCAAATCAAAAGTTAAATAAATAATTTACAACTAAACAGTCGCTTATGTTTACAAAACAAGTAATTCAACACGCCATCCGGTCCCGACAGAGAGACCACGGTTTCCCGATCGCTTCTCGTTCGGTTCCCGTTAACTTCTCGTTAGGTCCTCGTTCGTCTCTCGTTCGTCTCTCGTTCGTTATTCGTTAGTCTATCGAAGACCGAACGAGGACCGAACGAGGAACAAGCAAAAAACGAACGAAAGAGCAACGAACGTCGATCGAGATGCCGACGAGAAACTATCGGCAACTCGACGATTTGTCTCCGTCATGGCTGGCAGAATGCCCTTCTGCAACCACAAACCAGCATACTGCCATTCACCATGCTCCTGCGAGGCAGATAGCAGCACTTTCGGCCCCACCCAGGCATTCTCACGGCGAATCAAGCCTTTTCCACCCATTCTGCACATTCCACCCTCCCACATCAAAAGCCCCTCACAGGCTCTAAAAACACCTCACTACCATACTGCCCAACAACCGCCAAAGACACACTCTACTCGTCCTAAACATCCACTTACAAGCACCTAAACACAACCCTTCACGGCCTCAATAGTAGGCCTAACACCACGTTTTCGTAAAGCCAGAGAGTAGAGTTAAGTGCACTTGAGCTCTGATTTGGCAAGAAAAGGCGCTATAAAATGAAACCATCACCCAAAAGCCCCCATCCCCATCATTTTAGCAAATATAAGAATAATATGTTTACATCGACATCGTATTACGCGTCCTACAACTTTACATTATGACAAATAGTCATAGGAATTACTGATTCCACTGATTTCCATTTCTTGATGATAGCGTTAGTATTTCCCTGGTTGTTTGGATCACACGGATGACACAGATTAATTGCTAATTCAGCCGCATGTATAAGGTTATATCTTTTCTTACCAGCATATTTACGAACATAGGAGATGCCGCGAGTATTATATGAATTATGAGAAAGACCATTATGATTATTTTAGCGTTGGTGGCGATGAATCTCACTGACGTCGAAGCTAAGAAGTTCTACCACTATGGTAATACACTTACATTCCTCTGCGACGATGAGACGATGACGGCAGAGGCGGAGGCATTCCAGTCGCCTGTCACAGAGCAGGCAACGCTCATCGTGCCCGAAGGCTCGGAGCAGGCCTACCGCAATGCCGAGGTGTGGAAGGAATTCAAGAACATCGCCACCCCGACATCTCTGAAATCTGCTATAGTAGATACAAAAGACAGTGAGCGCATCTATGACCTTAGAGGTGTAGAGCAGAATAGAGAGAAAGGGCTTGTCATTAAGAATGGAATTAAAATAATTAATAATTAAAGCGAAAGTTCAGTGAATTATTCAAAATATCTCTGCAAAGTTACAAAACATCGGGCAAACCACCTAATCAATAAAGCAAAATTTCGTTCAATAAAGAAAATCATCGGTCAATAAAGTTAAAAGTGCTGCGAAAAAGTCACTTTTATCTTTATTGACCAAAATTTTTGCTTTATTGACCTACGACTTCCAATGTTTTTTCGTAACTTTACAGCCGAAATATTGAATTAATTAATAATTTTGAGTATGAAGAAGACTATTTTTTCAGTTATTATGCTTGCGATAGTAGGCGTATGCACCATTACGACATTGTCGGCATGTTCTGACGATGATGACAACAAGAAAGATAATGGTGACGGTATTACAATTAACGGCGTTGACCAGGTTGAGTATTTCCGTCAGTTTCTTGGTGCGTTTACCAAGAATGACATCCTTGGCACCCCATTCAGAATGAAAGCCATTGACAAGCTTACCCCCACGGTGTATAGCTATTTTGTGGAAGACGAGAAGGAAGCTGAGACATTGTTCCTCACTTGGATTCCACAAGAGGCTCGCAAGGCTGTTGTCCGCAACGGCAACACCATTGTCTATACTCCGCGCGATGCCCAAGGTGCAGAGCAAGGCACTATCACATTCCGTGCAGCCTTGCCATCTGAGACTGCTACGTTTGCCGTAGTGGAGTTCAAGGACGTAAGCAAGATTAAGGGCATAGACAAAATAAAGTTCCAGCCCGAGTCGGCAAACCCAGACAATATGGAGTTCGGTGGCGTGCCGCAGCATTTAACCCTTGAAGAAGTTAAATCTGGTAATTGGTTTTGGGGTAAAGTACAGAAAGGTGACTTTTTTGATTATCCTTATGGAACAAGACTATATTATAGCGCTGCCCTTCCAAAGTTAATTACAGGAAAGGAACTTATTGAGAAAATGGGTGATAAATTCTGGTATACGAATTATGCTTTCGAGAGTTTCTGTATCATGCCGAGTCTCAGTACAAAATTTAATGATCATGTATGTGATAATTTCAACCCGGGTGACCATAAGATTATTATCGAAGCTGGCAAGTACTTTGGGGGAGACGAAATCATGATTAAAACAGCCGAAATCTACATTAATAAAACTTATAAAGATATAATGATTTCTGAATGTGATCCTCCTGTAGATGAAGCTTTTGAATCTCTTGATGAGTCAGAACAGTATTGGGTGTGCCAAGGCTATATAGTAGATTATAAAAGTGGAATGAGTTATTAGTACTATCGGAAGTGATGCTTTATTGACCAACGACTTTCAATGTTTTTTCGTAACTTTGCCGCCGAAATACCATTGAAAGTCGTTGGTCAATAAAGTTAAAAGTGACCTAATCCCTAATTCCTACTTCCCCAAGAATTCCCTCATTGTGTTCTGATAGAGGTTTCCGTAGTTGTCGGCATTGTATATCGTGACGTGCGAACCGAGAGTTCCTGTGAACGCCACGTTGTAGAGGTCGCGGAGAGATGTCGCAGGGTCGGAATACAGACGGGAGATGATGGACGATGTGAAGCGGTTGGTAAGATAGACATTATAGGGGGCATACCACAGGTCGGCCTTCGACGACTCGTTGGCATTGGCTGCCGTCATCACGAGCAGTCCGGGAATGCCCTCGCACTCCTTTGCCACTCCGCCTGAAAAGCATGCCTCAACTATCCACATCATCTTGCGGAACCGCTGCTCGTCGCTCATCTTCTGCAGTATGCGCGCCATCTGCTTACCCGACACTAGGTCGATGTCGCCAAGGGCAAGTCCTGCCGGCATGCCGTGACTACTCCAGAAGAAGAGCACGTTGTCGCCTGCGCCACTGTCGAGCACTTCGGGATGGGCAACGTCGGGCTTGCCCGAGAAGATGACGGCAAGGTCGTTGTAGGTGATGTCCTCAAGGCGGTAGTCAACGACAACGTTCTTATACAGGTTGTCTCCATCCACCGAGCGGCGCACCACTCCCTTCTCGGGATTGTTGGCGTTCTGCGCGAGGTCGTCAGCCATGATGAGTATGATGTCGTCGTCGCTATAGCCCGAATTGCGGAGCATCTGGTAGTATTCGAGCGCATCGGCCTGGAAACGGTAGTTCTCCCAACCGCCCGAACCGGCAATGATGACCGCCTTGTTGCCCGTGAGGGCAGGATAGCCAATGTCGGACATGTGCTCGTCGAACTGCTGCTGGTAGGTCTTGTTCCATTCCCAGCTGACTATGGGAGACGAGGAGTGCTCGCCCTCGGAACGCTTCATATAGTTGAGCGAGAGGAACTGTCCCTCATACACCATCCAGAAGTCGTAGGTGGAATGGGTGATGAGCGTGTAGTTCTTGGGATCGAAATCGAGCTTGCCCACGGCACCGCTCACCTCGGGTACACCGCCCTCGGCAATCGTCTCGAAAGCCTGCTTCATGTTGCCCGACATCCATCCGCCCTGACTGTCGGAGTGGTAGTAGAGCAGGGTGCCGACGGCATAGTTGAGGTTGTCGAGATTATGCACTTCGTCATAACGGCTTGCAAGACAGGTGAGCATGATGGCATCATACAGCTCGGCATCGCCATGGATGGGAGCCTCGCCGAAGCGAGATTTATACACCACGCCAAAGCCCGAAGCGGGGTCAGCCACAAGGTTGAGTCCCACAAGTCCCTCGTTCTTCAGCATGGCGGGCTCGTAGGCACGGTCGGTGAAGAAAGGTACAGAGAAATGGGAGAAGTTGTCCATCTTGGTACATTCGTACATGATGGAAGCCTCCTCGGCATTGTTTGGCACGCATAATGTCAAGGTAGGATTATTGGCGCACGCCTTGAGATAGGCATCGGGGATTTCCGACTTGTCCTTATATGTGGCAAGGCCCACGGGATTAAGTCCCATCTCGGCTGCCTGGAAGGCAAACCAATCCACGAAGGTCTGTCCGTAGTCGTTGTCGCAGGCAAGCAAGGCTACATCAAATTGAACCCCTCCATCAGCCATGAGCGAGAGCAGTATCTCGCACTGCGTGATGTCACTCTCGGAGAGTCCCCAGTAGTTGCCGTGTTGACCGAAGATGCGCGCTAACTCCTGCGAGGTGTTGAAGGTGAACATGGTCTTGTCGGTCTTGGCGCACTCGTAGGCGAGCGTCTTGGTGTGCTGGTCGTCATAGCAACCCACCACGGCTGCTATGTCCTGGCGCGAAGCGAGTTCCACGGCCAAGGAAGCGAGGGCAGTGGTGTCCTCGTCGTAGTATTCGTAGGATGGCACTACTCCGCCCCTTGCCATTGTGATGTTCTCGCGTGCCATGTCGAGTATGCGCTGCACGCGCTCCTGGCGGTCGCCCTTCTTGAGCACCACGGCTATTTTCACCTCGCGGTTGGAGATGGCCTCAGGACTGTCGGTGGCGATGTTGTTGTCGTCGGAGCAGGAGAAGAGGAGGAGGAAGATTATTATTAATAGGGAGTTAAAGAAGTTACTTGCTCTTTTCATACTCTGTTTCCTTTCCTAAGATATTGTTCTTGAATGTTTCTATGCCTTGTGCGTCAGTTTCCTTCCAGTCGTGACAATAGATGACGTTGACATAACCCGAATCCCAGAGGAAATCCTGGTGTTGGGGTATTTCCTTCTTATCAAGCCACAGGGCGATGAAGTCTTTGGTGGCACTGCCGATGTTCTTGACGAGCGAACAGTTCATCAGGCCCGAATAGGCAGACATGTCGCCGTCGATACCCGCAGTATAGACACCTTGGTTGCGCGAGAACTGATATACAGCCTTGTTGCTGCCGCCTGCCACGGGGAAGAAGAAGGTGTGGCCCGACTCGTAAAGTCGGGTGCAGAGGGCGTATGCTTCATCGGGCATGTTGTAGCCGTCGCCGTCCCTGTCGGAGATATAAGATATGGTGGCATCTGCTCCTCCTGCCTCAATGAACCCGTCGCGGAATCCCTGTGCGGCTCCGTCAACATTACGGTCGAAGGGATTGGCGGCAAGCACGGCTGCCTTGTAGTCAGATTCATCCTTATTGGTTAGGGCTGTGTATGCACCGATGAGATATGCCGCGCCATACATGCCTATGCGGAAGGTATATACGCCGTCGATGGGTTTGTGGGTCTCGTAGAGCAGCACTGAGCTGTTGGCGTCCGAAGGGCGCACCGAGGAGTTACGCAAGGCACTCTCATACTGGTTGCTGGCGAAGATGAACAGCCGTCTCTCGTCCTTGGCGGTCTTCTGCGCCCATTTGTTGTAGATGGCGATACCGTCCTCCACCGATGCGGGCACATGCATCATGACGTCGAAGCCCAGCCGCTTGCGCGACTCCTCAAGTCCCGTGAGTATGATGTCGTTATAGCCCAAGTCACCGAAGCCGGATGGCGAGAACACGACCTCCACCACATTAGTGGAAGTCAATGAGGGTGTAGTGTTGTTTTCATCGTTATCAGAACACCCTACAATAGAAAAAAGGATGGCTACTATAAAAACTACACGGATAACATTCCTTGTTATGATACCATTCATTTGTGATTATACTAAAATGTCATTATTTCAAGTTGTCTATAAAATAGTGCCTAGGGTCATAGGGACAGGTACCACTGATTCGCGACAAATAACGAACCTACGTCCCTATGACCCTGGTAAGATATATTTCGTCAAGTTCACGTTAATTCATCAGTGGAATACTAATTGTTTCACCGTCCTTAACAGCATAGCCACGAAGAAGCCAATAGTCATCAGATGGAGGTAATTTATTAAAACTAAACATTGAGCCCCAAACAAATTCATCTCTCCCGCAGAGATAAGAGCAGAAAGTGATACGTATGCCTCCGGGGTACAATATAGGCCCCCCTCCCACGAATATTTCAATTCGATCTTTACTAAGCCTTTTTATTACTTCTGCTTTAAACTTTGGGTCATTCTCCATTGCAATTTTAAAACAAACAAAACAAAACCCAGAATACCAAACTGAATTCATATCATATACTCGACTTAAGCGTACTTTTAAGGGGTAAGTATAGTAATAAGTCATTTTTTCCTTATCACTATGCCATGTAAAAATCTCTTCTTTTGGCACTTGTTGATAAAACCAATAGCCATTTTCTATAGCACCTAAACCCCGACGCTCGGGATAAACGTAAGAATTGTCTGGCATCGCCGACTCAGGCTGGAACTTTATCTTGTCGATGCCTTTCATCTTGTTCACTCCGTTGAACTCAACCACGGCAAGCGTAGCCGTTTCCGTTGGCAGGGCAGCGCGGAAAGTGATGGTACCCTGTGACGCTCCCTGTGCGTCGCGGGGAGCATAGACTATGGTGCTGCCGTTGCGGCTCACGCCATCGAGAGCCTTGTCGGGAATCCAAGCAAGGAACAACCTCTCTGCCTCCTCCATATCTTCTACAAAGAAGCTATAGACGGTAGGAGTGAGCGCGTCCAAGACAGTCATTCGCATTGGAAAGAGGATGCTGTCGTTTTCGGAAAAGATTCCAAGGTTCTTGCGGAAATACTCCGCCTGGTCAACACCTTTGATGGTAATGCCACCACCATTACTGCTGTTGTTCTCGTCGTCGTCGGAGCAAGACGACATTGTCATTGTTGTGAATACTCCCGCTATCGCAAGCCATATCACAGAAAGAACCATTTTCTTCATTCCTAATTTATTTTTAAGTTATTTACAAAATTGTGCTGCAAAATTAATGAAAAAAGGGGAAACAGAAAAGAAAAAACGGGAAAACACCGTTCAAAATGGAAAAAAGTGACTTTTCAGCCGTGAAAAGTCACTTTTATCATTCTTAATTCTTAATTAGTACTGATTCTATCGTTATCTCTGCCACCTTTGTATTGGAGTACATAGGTCGGACTATGCCGATGAGATATATTCCAAGTCCTTCGTAGATGCGGTAATCTCTTTTCTCGTTAGCACGGCACAGATTGGATTGATTAACAGTCTTGCGTATTCCTAGATGATAAATGCTGCTGCCGTGAGCTTCAAGACACAAGCAAATATCACGAATGGAATCACATCCTGTAATCTGTCCAAACAGGAGATGAAGCAACTGATTATAGCATGTCAGATCCTTTGCATGCCAGTCACCTTTGTACTTCTTTACCAGTTTGTCGAACTGATAGCGAGGTATGAAGTCAATGACCTGAGCGAAGATATATTTGCCGATATTCATAATTCTGCAGTTTTAGCTGCAAAATTACTCTATCAAATTCAAATCAAAAAATAAAAGAACACTTGTAAATGATTAAATATTAGGTATATAAATATAGTTAAGCGAAATTTATCGCATCACTAGTAAAGGCCGAATGAACCTCTATCGAGAAGTTATTGGGAAGTTGACGAGAACGAACCTTTCTCAACTGGGATCCAATCGAAAAAGGTTCGGGATGAGTTCGGGATGGCTTCGGGAACAGATAAACTACCAATCGACAGTTTGTTGATAGTCGTCATGTGGTGAGTCGTGGTTCTCGTGTTTCGGCCTAATGCCCTCCATTCTTTTGGGTGTTTGGCAGAAAACCTGCGATAATGCCCAATAATGGTAGGAAGGCACTTGCCTGGAAAATGAATTCGATGCTTGTTTTGTCTGCCAACCATCCAAAGAAGGCAGATCCGAGACCACCCAATCCAAACATCAGTCCGAAGAAGATGCCGGCAATCAATCCCACCTTGTCGGGCATCAGATCTGTGGCGTAAACCACAATCGAGGAGAATGCCGATGCAATAACTAATCCAGAAAGGAAAGCGCAGATTATCGTCCAAGTGAAATTGGCAAATGGCATGGCTAATGCGAATGGTGCTGCACCGAGGATGGAGAACCATATCACGTATTTTCTTCCGAATCTGTCTCCAAACATTCCTCCTGCCAATGTGCCAATGGCAAAAGCGGTCAGGAAAACGAATAGGCAGATTTGTGATGTTTGTACGCTGACGCCGAACTTGTGGATCAGGAAAAACGTGAAGTAACTTGTGATACAGGAAGTATAGAAATATTTTGAGAATACGAGCAGAATCAAGATGGTTAGTGCTCCGTATTTCGCCCTTTTGGAGATGTCGGTATTCAGTCCCGTATCCTTTTGCGGATGCTTCACAGCATAGACGAGTCGCGCTTTAAACCATGCTCCAAGCCTTATCATGATGATAGCGGCAATTAGTGCTGCAATAGCAAAATAGGCAATCGCATGTTGACCAAAAGGCAGGATGATGATGGCGGCTAAGAGTGGCCCCATGGCAGAACCGCCGTTTCCTCCTACCTGAAAGATGGCTTGTGCCAAACTTTTCTTGCCGCCTGAAGCCATCTGTGCCACGCGTGATGAAGTAGGGTGGAATATGGATGAGCCAAAGCCTACCACGCTTACTGCCAGAAGGATTAAAAGATAGTTTTCTGCAAATGCCAGCAACAGCAACCCAGTTAATGTGAAGCACATGCCAATCGACAGGGCGTAGGGGCGTGGGTGCTTGTCGGCATAATAGCCAGTAAAAGGTTGTAGGATGGACGAAGTCATTTGGAATACCAAGGTGATGATGCCTATCTGTGCGAAGGAGAAGTCAAATTTGTCTTTGATGATAGGATAGATGGACGGGATGATTGACTGGATCATATCGTTGAGAAAGTGGGAAATGCCACATATCATCAGCATGGAATAGACTGTTCTTTCCGTCATGGAAGGTCTTCCTTTGATGATGCTACCTATTGATTTCATGTGTTATCAGTCGTTTATTGCGTTCAGCAATTGTTTGAGTTGTTCGAAATTGTCTGCCACTTCAATCATATTGTGCCAGTTTCCGCGAATCATTCCTTTTTGGTCGAGGTCATCCATGAGTGCGATGAGTGCGTTCCAAAATCCTTTCATATTATAAAGGATGACTTTCTTAGCATGGTATCCGATACATTTTGAAGCTGCTACACAGAAGATTTCGTCAAGCGAGCCAACACCTCCAGGAAGAGCAACCACCACGTCACATTGGTCAATCATCAGACTCTTGCGGTCGGCAAGGTTATCTGTGGGGATATGTACATCGATATAGTCGGATGTTCGTCCACCTTTTTCTACAAGTGATGGTACAACGCCGATGACCCGTCCACCTCCATCGTGTACGGTTTTAGCGATGCAGTTCATCAGTCCTTGGTTGGTGCCTCCAAAGATGAGGTCGTGATGGTTGACTACCATCCATTTTCCCAACTCTTCTGTCATACTGAAGAAATCGGGGTCTATATGCTCGTTGGCAGAGCAGAATACTGTAATTTTCATAGTTGTTTTAAATGTTTATAAACCTCTCATCGACAACGATATGCGTTGGCGTTTTATATCAACCTCAGTCACTCTTACTGTTACATGTTGGTGTAGTTTCACCACATCATTCGGGTCTTTCACAAATCTGTCTGCCAGTTGTGAGATGTGTACCAGTCCGTCATGATGAACACCAATATCTACAAATGCTCCGAAATTGGTGATATTGGTCACTATTCCTGGCAAGAGCATTCCCACTTGCAGGTCATTAATCTCATGTACGCGTGAGTCAAATTCGAATACTTCTACGGCTGCACGTGGGTCGCGACCAGGCCGTTGAAGTTCTGCCATGATGTCGGTAAGGGTGGGCATACCGGTCGTGTCGGAAACGTAGTTCTTGAGGTCAACCGATTTTTGTAGTTCTTTGTTGTCAATAAGTTGTTCCACAGTACATCCCTTGTCCTTTGCCATTGCTTTCACAATATCGTAGCTTTCGGGATGAACGGCGCTATTGTCGAGTGGATTCTTGGCTCCAGGGATGCGTAGGAAACCAGCACATTGCACGAAGGCTACAGGACCGAGGCGTGGAACTTTCTTGAGTTCTGCACGCGATTTGAAGGCCCCGTTCTTTTCACGATATTCCACGATATTTTTGGCGGTTGTGGCATTGAGACCGCTGACATACATTAAGAGGTGACGACTTGCCGTGTTGAGGTTTACTCCAACGGTATTAACGCATGATTCCACCACCATATCAAGACTCTTTTTCAGTTCTCCTTGATCCACATCGTGCTGATATTGTCCCACGCCAATACTTTTGGGGTCAATCTTCACAAGTTCGGCAAGCGGATCCATCAGTCGTCGGCCTATCGATACGGCTCCGCGCACGGTAACGTCCTCGTTGGGGAATTCCTCGCGTGCCGCTTCTGATGCCGAATAGACCGATGCTCCATCTTCACTCACTACAAAGATATTGGTATCTGTATCAAGTCCAATCTCTTTCAAGAATGTGGAAGTCTCACGACTTGCAGTACCGTTGCCCACGGCAATAGCCTCTATCTTGTATTTCTTCACCATGTCAAGTACTTGACGAGCAGCCCCTTGACGGTCGTTTTTAGGAGCATGGGGATAGATGGCTTCAAAGTGGAGTAATGTGCCTTGGGCATCGAGGCAGACAACTTTGCATCCGGTACGGAATCCGGGATCTACGCCCATCACGCGTTTTTGTCCTAATGGTGCAGCCAAGAGAAGTTGACGCAGATTTTCGGCAAAAACTTTGATAGCTTCGTTGTCGGCAGCTTGTTTGCTTGATAGGGCATATTCTGTCTCTATTGATGGTTTTAGCAGGCGTTTGAAGGCATCGTCAGCCGCTTCGCCGACCAAATGACTGCAATCGCCTCGTCCTTGTACATATATTCTGCGGATTCTGTTCTTACATTCATCGTCATCGGCGGAAATACTGATACGCAGAAATCCCTCCTTCTCTCCGCGACGCATGGCGAGAAGTCGGTGTGAGGAACAACGCTTCAGAGGTTCAGAGAAATCGAAGTAGTCGCTGTATTTCTGTGCACCTTCGTCTTCTGCTTTGGTCTTCACAACCTTCGATGTGATGACTGCGTTATGGCGAAATACGTTGCGTATCTCTTTGCGCACCTTCTCGTTTTCGTTTATCGTTTCGGCAATAATAAATTTGGCGCCTTCTAATGCCTCGTCGGCAGACTGCACATCACCCTTGACGTATTTCTGTGCTGTCATCTGCGGGTTAGGATCCCGTTGTAGCATGATGGTATTGGCGAGCGGTTCTAATCCTTGTGCACGTGCGATGTCAGCTTTTGTGCGACGTTTAGGCTTGTAGGGCAGATAAATGTCCTCCAGTTCCGATATGTTCCAACAATCCTCAATACGTTTTCGTAGCGCATCAGTCATTTTTCCTTGCTCCTCTATTGTCGTCACGATAGTTTCTTTGCGTTTAGCCACATCTTGTAGTTTTTCGCGCATGAGTGCAATATCTGCCACCTGCACTTCATCCATGTTGCCAGTACGTTCCTTTCTGTATCGGCTGATGAAAGGAACGGTACAGTTTTCTTCAAGCAGTTGTATAGTATTGTCCACGCCTCGCTCAGGCAAAGCAAGGGCGTTGGCTATGATTTTTGTAAATACGTTCATATCTTATGTCGGGTATTTTCTGGCATTTTGTCGTTTTTGTCTTTGTCAAAATACAAAGGTACGATTAAGCGAGCGAAAAACCAAATTATATTTGAGTTTTTCCGAGCGTGAGTACCTTCGCATCCGTGATGCAGAGGTACGATTAAACGAGAGAAATACGAAGAAAAGCAGATTTTTTGCTCATCCAGGAAATGAAGTGATATTGTCTGTTGTATAAGTTCGTTGTGGCGTGTATTATGATGATTGATAGCAGAAATCTCACGCTTTCGTTAAGCCAAATAAATAGAACCACAATTTTTAGGTATTGCACTATAAGCGCAAAACCTCTAACTTTGCAACCGCAAACAAGAAACGTTTCTTGCGGGTGTGTCTGTCTCATGGAGATTGATCCCCGCAGCATCAATCAAGATTCAACAACAAGCAATAGTAAATCAGAAAAGATGAAACCGACAATTGTTATTTATGGTTCTTCCACAGGTACATGCCAGGGAATTGCTGAAACCATAGCCGCCAAGCTCGGCGTGGGTGCATTAGATGTTGCCAATATCAGTTCAGATATCGTAGTAGCCAACGATAACCTCATTCTCGGTACTTCCACATGGGGAGTGGGCGAAATGCAGGATGACTGGTATTCTGGTGTAGAAACGCTCAAGAGCGCCGACTTAACCGGAAAAACCGTTGCCCTGTTTGGTTGTGGAGACAGCGATTCTTATTCAGATACGTTCTGTAGCGGTATGAAAGAAATTGCCGACGTAGTGAAAGCTGCAGGTGCAACGTTGCTCGAAGGAGTTCCAACCGATGATTATTCTTTCTCCGATAGCGAAGCGGTAGAGAATGGAAAGTTCTTAGGACTTGCCCTTGACGATATTAACGAAAGCGACAAAACAGAAACTCGCATCGATACATGGCTCGAAGCCATTAAACCATTTTTATAGTCAATAACAATCTCCAAATCCTATAAGCGATTTGGCCAAAACTCCAGTCACAATGCAGTCAGTCACCATGCCAATAGATCTGAAGGTTCTGATGAACCATATTTATGAGTATAAAAAAGGTGTGCGCCGTATGGTGTTGTTCACCTTCAACAAAAAGTATGAAACTTTTGCCGTGTCGAAGCTGAAGCGCGAGGATATTGATTATATCATCCAGCCCATCGGCAACGACCGCCTCAATCTCTTCTTTGGCAAACGTGAATGTCTGGATGCTATCCGTATGATGGTCACAAAACCGTTGTGTCATCTTTCTCCAGAAGAGGATTTTATCTTAGGAGCCATGTTAGGCTACGACATCTGTGCACAGTGTGAACGCTATTGCGAACGCAAGAAACGGGTGAGCTGACATGCGCTACTTACCATAGCTTTCTGACCGATTCTGGTTCAAGATAGTCCCATCTGTCGATTCTATAAATGGAATATTGCAGATGGGACGTCTTGGCTTGATCTTTCTCGTCATGTTATAGAAATTGCAAGTACAGGGAAAGAAATACACGTAAATAGTTGGCTGTCTCAAAATAATCCCATAATTTTGCGCTTTCATTCGACAAGCGTAATAGAACAGCATTATGGCATTATCCAATATAGAGAAACATTATAACAAACATCCCGAAGACTTGCGCTTACTGCGCAGACACGGTATTGTTGAGTTTGAAACCACCATGTACCATCTGCGCAGATTTCTGAAACCCGGTTATCGTTTGCTTGATATTGGTGCAGGTACAGGGCGCTACACCTCGGCACTCATGGCAGAAGGCTATGAGGTGAAAGCTGTGGAATTGGTGCGTCGCAATATTGATGTGTTTTTGAAACGGGAACCAACAGCCGATGTTGTGCAGGGCGATGCACGCCACATGCCGTTTGTGCCTACAGCATCGGCAGATGTCACGCTTCTGCTTGGTCCGCTCTATCATCTTATTGGTGATGATGAGAAATTGAAAGCATTAAAAGAAGCCAAGCGCGTGACCAAGCCAGGAGGTCTGATCTTTGTTGCCTATCTGATGAACGAATATAGCATTCTGTCGTATTGTTTTGACGAAGACAGAATAGGAGGCTTATTGGATAGAGGAGTAGTGGATCAGAATTTCCACATTCAAGCACAGGCAGACGAACTGTATGACTATGTGCGTTTGGAGGATATTAATCGATTGGACGAAAATGCAGGATTGGAACGAGTGACGATATTCTCGCCTGATGGTGCCTCTGATTATATGCGTACACGACTCAATCGTATGAGTGATGAGACCTTTGCCCATTTCATAGCCTATCAGAAGAGTATTTCCGAGCGTGCAGATCTCATCGGTGCAGGCAGTCATGTGGTAGATGTGGTGCGCGCTTGACATCAAACAGCTCATCTTCCTGAACAGAACACTCAGGTCCCTCCTAAATCCTAACACCCGATTCGAGAAAAAATCCCCATCCATCATGATCAATAAGCGGTCATGTGGATGGGGAAAATCGCATAGAATATAGGGTGTTTAAGCCTCGGCTTTGTCTTTAGGCAATACGAGATTGAGGATGACTGCCAATAGGAACACCACTGCCACACAGTTGTTGGCGAATACGGTGCGGACAATCTCAGGGAAGATGTTGAACATCTCTGTGGCTTGGGTGAAGCCAAGTCCGACGCTCAGCGACAGACTGACAATGACCATGTTGCGATGAGATGAACCGCAACGGCCCATCATGCCGAAGCCAGCATAGAGGATGCTGCCAAACATCATCAGCGTGCAACCGCCCAAAACACATTGTGGAATCGTGGTTAGTGCATAACCTATCATGGGGAATATTCCACCCAGAATCATGATGAGGGCACCCGTGGCGATGGTGAAACGGTTGATAATGCCCGACATGGCAACCAATCCTACATTCTGTGAGAAAGAGGTGATAGGGGTACAGCCAAACAGTCCCGATACCGAACTGACGAAACCGTCGCAACTGACAGCGGCTCCCATCTCACGCTCGTTGGGGTCGCGTTTCAAAGCACTATTGCAGAGCGCACTCGTGTCACCAATAGTCTCGGTAGCAGATACCAGATAGACAGCAACGATAGACAGAATGGCTCCGATATTGAAGGTTGGGGTGAAAGGCAACAGATGGGGCAATGACAGGATAGGACGACTACCGATGCCACTGAAATCGACCATGCCCATGCACAAGGCAAGGATGTAACCTGCCACAAGACCTACCAAAACAGATAGTGAACGAAGAAAACCTTTTGCAAACACCTGACAGAGCAGACATGTGAGTAGGGTGATGCTGCCCACAATCCAGTTGTTGATACTGCCAAAGTCGGCAGCTCCTTGTCCTCCGGCAAACGAGTTGGCACCAATGGGAAGCAACGAGAATCCAATAGCAGTTACTACCGTTGCTGCCACCACAGGTGGAATCAGTTTAATCCAGTAGCGTGCAAACAGGCCGAGTGTGCCTTCTACCAATCCACCGATAATTACGGCCCCCATCAGTGTACCCATGCCTTGTGTGGCAGCGATGCTGATGGCCAGCGACAAGAAGGTGAATGAAATACCCATGACGATAGGCAACCGTGAACCGATGCGCCATATCGGATAGAGCTGTACCAACGTGCCGATACCGGCAATAATCATACAGTTTTGAATGAGCATACTGCTGGTGACACTATCGATACCGATAGCACCTGCCAGAATCATGATAGGGGTGATGTTGCTGACAAACATGGCCAGTACATGTTGCAGACCGAAGGGTACGGCCTTGCCGACGGGAACACGTCCGTCGAGTTGATAGAGATTACTGATGTCTTGTCCCATATAAAAATGTAATGGATGAGAATTAAAAAATCCTTGCAAAGGTAATTGTTTTTTCGGGAATATCCAAAGAAATACCATTCAAAACCTATTCATATCCATTTCTCATTCCATGCAAGGAGCTGATAGACTTTGATGCCAGCTTAGGACGATGCCTATGACATGTTTTTTGGACTATCTTCTTGTATCTCTTGCAAAATTAGTGTATCTCTGCATCCAGAGATGCTAAGGTACTCACGCTCGGAAGTACAAAAGAAAAAGTGATTTTTCTTTTGTACTTCGCTCGCTTAATCGTATCTTTGTAGCCAGATATGAAATATATTGCAATAGCAACGCTTCTTGCCGTCACATTCAATGCCCATGCCCAACAGCGCGAACCTCTTGCCGACAGTCTTGACTATCGGATGGAACGCCAGAATTCGGCATCGGCGGGTGATCATTCGCCATTATGGCTTCATGCCAATAAGTATGGACTCAGTTCGCTCAAAACTACTAATGGCTTTTGGCGTGCAACCATAGAGCGTCCACTCTCACGTGATGATAGTCGGCGCTGGGGTATTGGTTATGGCCTTGACATGGCTTTAACGGGCAGATATACCAGCCGTTTTGTTGTTCAACAAGCCTATGCTGAGGTGCGCTGGCTCAAGGGTGTGATCACCGTGGGTAGTAAAGAACAACCCATGCAGTTGAAAGATCAGGAACTCAGCAGTGGTTCACAAACTCTGGGTATCAATGCCCGCCCTGTTCCACAAGTGCGACTTTCCTTGCCCGACTATTGGACCATTCCCGGCACACACCATTGGCTTGCCATAAAAGGACATATTGCCTATGGCAAGACAACCGATGACCATTGGCAGACTGAGTTTACCCAAAGGCAATATAAATACACGCAAAGCACTCTTTATCACAGCAAGGCAGGCTATCTGCGTATTGGAAATGCCAACAAAATCATCGTGTCGCTTGAACTCGGACTGGAGATGGCGGCACAGTTTGGCGGCACCTCATATCTGCGGCAAAGTGATGGCTCGATGAAGGCCTATCACAATCAAGGCGGACTGAAAGGAATGATAAAGGCATTGGTGCCAGGAGGCGGCGATGTGTTGGAAACGGAGAACCGCAATGCTGCAGGCAATACCTTAGGCAGTTGGCTGGCACGTTTCAATTTCGATGCTGACGAATGGGGATTCAGTCTTTATGCCGACCATTTCTTTGAAGACCAGTCGGCGCTGACCCATCTCAGTCCTGATGGATATGGCGAGGGAGGCCAATGGAACACGCAGGTGAAACGGCGCTACAATCTCTATGCCTTCAAAGATATGTTGTGGGGCTTTGAACTTCGTATTCCCGACCAACGATGGATGAATAAGATGGTGTTTGAATACCTCTATACTAAGTATCAGAGTGGTGCCATGTATCATGACCACGACCAAACACTGTCAGACCAGATTGCAGGTCTCGACAACTATTACAACCATTACCTCTATACCGGATGGCAACACTGGGGTGAGGTGATGGGCAATCCACTTTATACTTCACCTATTTATAATAGCGACCATCGTATTGCTGTGGAGAACAACCGTACTGTAGCCTGTCATCTTGGTATTGCCGGCGATCCTTCTTCCCGCTTACATTATCGCTTACTGGCTACGTGGCAGAAAGGTTTTGGCACCTATTGGGCACCGTTTCCCGATCCACGGCATAACGTCAGTCTATTGGCTGAAGCCTCTTACCGCTTGCGCGATGGTAAGGAACGATGGACTCGGGGATGGACGCTCAGAGGAGCTCTTGCCATGGACAGCGGAACGTTGCTGGGCGACAACTATGGTGTGCAACTCACTTTGATTAAAAACGGAATACTGAAATGGAGAAAGAGATAATGAAACGGCTGATATTTGTATTGACAATATGTATGGCTTTGGTGGCTTGCGACATCGAGACATCAGGCAATGGCGACCTCGATGGCTTCTGGCAACTGCGCCAAGTAGATACTCTTGCCACAGAAGGCACAACAGACATGCGCCAATCGATGATTTATTGGGCTGTGCAAAACCGCTTGATAGAAGTGCGCTTGTTGGAGAATGAGGAGAGCAACGGCACGGGATATCTGTTTCATTTCGACCGGACAGACGACCAATTGAACCTCTCTGTTCCTTATCTGCATCTGCGCGACGAACCCGATGAGGAGGTGACCGACCTTGAGGTGATGCGTCCTTTCGGATTTGATGCCTTGCAACAGTCGTTTGCCATCAAATGCCTTGATAATGATAAAATGATTCTTGAAACGCAATATTTACGCCTACATTTCCGTAAATATTGATGCCCTGTTGTTTATCGTTTTTGTGACAATCTTATAGAAAGTAATGGATAATATTTTCAAATCTTGCCACCACGAACGGTGTCTCAGATAGTTGAGATCCATCTCCAGGCGGCGAAGCATCTTTCCCATGGTATCAGTATAGCCATTGTAAATGGTGGCATAGGAGGTGATTCCTGGACGTATTTGATATAGAAATTGATAGCGTGAATCTCTTTCCATAATCTGATCAATATAGTAGGGACGTTCAGGACGTGGACCGACAAACGACATTTCTCCTTTCAACACATTCCAGAACTGTGGCAGTTCGTCGAGGTGGTAGCGTCTCATCCATCGTCCGGCTTGAGTCAGTCTGATATCGGTGGCATTGTTGCAGAGCTGAGGACCGCTGTTCTCGGCATTGGTCACCATGGTGCGGAATTTATAGATGTAGAATGGGCGTCCGAAGCGTCCGATGCGTTCCTGCCGATAGATGATGGGACCGTCTTTCCCACGCCGTACTGCCAGATAGCAGGCGAGAAACAAAGGGGAGAAGATGATGATGCACATTCCTGCCATGATGAAGTCGAACCATCGCTTCACTTCTCGTTCAAAAGCATTCATGCCATCGTATATATAGTTGTCTATTTGTTTTGTTTGGGTATTATTCATATGTTATTTTTAACGTAGCAATCTTGGTTTTATTATCTACGTAGTAGGAAAATATAGATGTTTTGTCGCAATTTGTTGGGCAACAGTCTTACAACACACCGCATCAGCATGTTTGTTGTCATCTCTATGGTGCTGATATACTTGAACTGATGAAAGGATCGCAATAGGTTGATTTCCGACTTGGTGTATCGCCAGCCGCCCCGTCTGCCGAAGAAGTCTGTAGAGGTGCGGAAGTGTATGAGCGGCTGTTGCAGGTTGTGAAATCGTGCCCCGTCCATGATGAGTCTTACCCATAGGTCGTAGTCTTCAAACAGATAGATGTCATGGTATCCACCTACACGCATCAGCGCTTCGCGGCGGAACATCACCGTAGGATGGTTCATCGGGTTGCGGCGTTTGCCAAACCTCACAATGTCGGCATGGTGCTCGGGCAACCGCCGTATAGAGATGGTCTCTGAGGGAGTGGCGCAAAACTCGTCGGTCCATCCTCCCAACACGTCACAGTCAGGGTGTTCTGCCATGTAGTTGTATTGCAGTTCCAGTCGGTTGGGGTAGCAGATGTCATCGGTATCCATGCGCATCACAAGGTCGTTGTGGCAGTGGCGAAGACCTTCGTTGAGTGCCAGTCCAAGTCCACGGTTTTCCTTGAGTGGCACAAACTGCAGTTCGGGATAATTGTTTCGGTAGCAGTCAATCATCGTGTCCAGCGCTTCTGTCAGCGGGCCATCGCCCACGAGTATTATCTCGCTGGCACGGAAAGTCTGACTGAACACGCTGTCTAAACATTGACGTAGGTATTCTGGCTTTTCCCGATGATAGACGGAGAGCAATATACTGCAGTTTATTTGTTGCATGGCTTGCTTGTTTTAATACATCTGTTCATGCGTTGTTATATGGTTATCCAATGGCTGGGCACAGGAGTGACCGCAGCCTGTCGTCGCCACCAGAGCTTTGGCCCAATGTTGATGGCACCGGTCTGTGTTGCCAACCAAGCGCCCCACCATGAGAACGATGAATTGGCGATGATATGATGTCGGCAGAGGGTCATCAGATGCATGTCCTGTATGCCCTGTTTGCCGTTGTTCCAGTCGGCAAAGATGGCTTCTACATCGTTGAGCAATGGTTGCAGATGGTTTTTACACCATACAATATCATCGGAGAAGATGCAGAACAACTGTGCCTGAGCGTGTTGTCGGATGTAGTGGATGGCTTGGGTGTAATAGTCGGTGGCGGTGAGATCATAAAATAGCTTATCGCCGATATAGTCGGTGCGCCGCACATGGATGCTGACAGCCTCTTCCTTTTCCAACCGTTGTGCCAATGCGGTGTTGGCTTCATCGGCGAAGTCGGGAAAGTGGAATCGTTCCATGAGTATGTCACGGCAGTCGCTGAAATATTCCTCATGTTGCCAGTAACCATCATAATAGGTGTTGCCTTGTCGGCTAATAGCCACATGGTCGATGGCAAAGTTGTGTGGCTCTACACACATGGTTCTTCGCTTGGGCAACAACTTGCTACCAAACCGCCATGATTGAAAGTTGGGGTAGGGGTAAGCCACGTGGGCTATCATTCCGCATGTTGCCTGTTTGATGTCGATGCCAAACACCTCGTTGAGTTGGTATTTTCGCCTATAGCCATTAAACCCATGCAGGTCTGCCATCACCATTTCATCGGGATGGTGTCGTTGCAAGGCGGTATAGAGGGCATATTGAAACATTTGATTTCCAAGTCCTCCAAGTATCTTGACAATCTTTATCGGTTGTGCCATTATTATGCAAAGGTAATGATAAATCAGCAGAAATGCAAACGATGTTGCGAAATATCTTGGCGCAACTATCTGCCAAATTGTTGCTTGACGGTCATAATCGTCTTCCCGATGGCCAGCATGAGTCGTAGAGAAATGCCCTTGTGCATGGTACCGATGATTTTGGCATCATGCTGCCACGCTTGATAGATATGGATGCTACGGCTAATCTGCCCTTCGTGGTCGTGGGCTGACTCCACGATGAGTGTTGGATAATAGACGATGGCTGACGCGCGAAGCATACGGTAGTACCATTCCACATCGACCAGCCATTGCAACGGCTCATGAAACGCCTGTCGCTTGTCGCATCGAAATGCTACGCAGGCACATGGCCCGATGGCGTTGAGGCCAAATAGCGTGGTGGGGTGGTGCAGCATCCATCGTTTCAATCGTGAAGGAAAGTGTCGCTTCTTTCGTTTCTCTCCTATCATGACGTGCACTTCCGATACGGCAATATCGGCATTGGTCTGTCGTATGACGTGCAGTAACTGGGCGAGATAGTTGTTGCCCACCAAGGCTTCGTCGTGGTGGAGTACAATGCCATATGTGCCCGTAACCTTGCCGAGTCCTTCGTTCCAATTGCCCACCGCCCCCAACTGAGGTCGGTTGTGGTGGTAATTGATTCGATCATCGTGGAGTCCCATGACATACTGTTCGATGCGATTGTCGGTAGAATCGTCGCAGACTATGATTTCCATACTTACCCCTTCTTGGCTGCGCACACTGTCTATAGCACGTTGTGCTAATGCCAGATGGTTGTAGGTTGGGATGATGATAGAGAAGTTGGGAGTCATGATTACGGATGTGATAAGGTTTGATGTTTCTGATTGATGAGATACATGCAAATCAACAATACAGAGAGCGACAATACATTGTCGATACTGCCACCCCAGAAGAGATCGAGTGCCAGTCCGAGAAACAGTCCTAGTTCGGGCGCATAGTGTTTATAGCTACTGTAATGTGAGAAGGTGCGGAATAGTGAAGCGATGAACAAGAACATCAATGGGAGTCCGAAACACAATCCGAAGAGCAGAATGGTCGATTCTGTCACATCGGCTGTTGCCAGCGTTCTGACGCTGAAGCGCGTGTGGTCTGTCACTTGTTGAAACAGAAAACCATTGCCAACCAACGGGCTGTCGTTGAGTCGGTCGATGGTGTGTCCCCATAGTTTATAACGAAAATAATTACTCTCACTGCTCATCATTGTCCATCGGGTCAGTACAACCACCATACCTATCGTGGCACATATTCCCGACAGCAGATAGCTTCGATGGCGATAGAGGTGGAAGGTGATGAGCACCAAGACTAACGCCAACGAGATGAAGTAGCGGAGTGACCCTGCCAATAGCAGATTGACCACCATCAGAAAGGCTACAGAATAGCGCAACCTTTTCCGAAGTCCCATCTCGTTGATGAGGAAACATAGTGCCAAAAACGAAATACTACCCGAATAGAGCGAATTACCCTTGATGCCTTGAAAGCGCGGAATCAGTTCTCCGGGACGGATGGTCAGATACACCCATGGCAACTTCACTCCTGCCACCTGCAGTATATTCGCCATGAGATCGGCTGCAAAGATGGCATAAACGGTATATTTCACAGCGGTCAGCAAACGGCTTTTGTCTTTTACTCCCATCAGCATGACGGTGAGGAAATAAAACTGAATCCATCGTGCCAATGGTGCTGTTTCGGTGGGGCGCGCCATCATCATGAAGAGCCCGACAATGAGCGAGGCTGCCGTGAAGCCTGCAAACAAGGGTACACTCTTCACACATGTTGCAAAGGTGTGCTGGGAAAACAACAGCAGTAGCGCCCCTGCTAACAGCGGAACGAAGGCGTAGCCGGCAAACTGGAGCAATACCAGTGCGATGGCAAATAGTGTTATGCCGAGTTCTTCGCGTGTCTTCATAACGGTTGACTGTTGGGAGTGAAACAGATATAAACGCCCATCACGATGGTTTTTAGCAGATACGCCAATAATACTGCCATCGCCAATGCCGACGATCCCCAATGCAGGGGTAACAGCCATAGGGCCAACAGACATGTGGCAACAGCCCATACGACATTGAACAGGAATCCTGTCCACATCTTGCCGATGCTATAAATTGCCATCTCTATCACGTTTGACACACAGGCAAACACCACCGATACGGCGAGCAGTGACAGTGTGACATGGTTGGTGTAGTCTGTGCCATAGAGAGGCATGATGACAGGGACTGCCACAATGATCAGTAATGCCAACAGCGAGGCAATACCTGCGATGAGTTGGATGTGCAGGCGGAGCGTGTGGCTGAAGGTCTGACTCTCTATCATGCTCGATAGGATGGGGAGGGCTATCTGACTGATAGCACCAGGAACAAACATGATGATGATTTTCCATTGGTCGGCAGCTTCAAATACTGCCAGTTCTGCGTAGCCGTCGTGCCTCACGAGCATGGCGCGGATAGTCCAGAATACGGGAGTGACCATCAGCGCCGATAGTGCTGCTGGCAGACTGTAGGTCAACAGCAGTTGCCAGTCTTTCTTGCGGATAGCCACACCGTGGGTGGCGATGCCTGCGTGTTGCAGGGTGCGCCTCACGGCAAAATGGTAGGCTATATAGAGCACCGCCACACCGAGTCCGAATCCCACAACAGCACCTTCCAATCCATAGATCCAGGCACCGGTGGTCATCAATGTCGCTTCTGCCACGCTGCCCACAAGGGTGCATAGCGCTATGCTGCGAAAGTCTTCCATTCCTGCAAGAATACCGTTGAGCGACCCGTTAAGGGTTGATCCCAATAGCATCAGTCCGCCCAGCATCAATGCTGTTTGCAACTGTGGCGAGTGGAGAATATTGTTTGCCAATAGTCCCGAACAACCTATCATGACCACCATGATTCCCATTCCAAACCATAGGGCGAAGCGGTTGGACATGGCGCAGATGGAAGCTGCCTGTGCGCTGTCAGTATGGCGGTGTTGGGCTATGAAGCGTGTTGCTGTCACTCCGATGCCTGCTGCACCAAACACAATGAACATGCCGATGGTGGAACGCACCATGCCGAGCTCGCCAAACTGGGTTTTGCCCAACAGTCGGGCACAGCCGATGCCTGCCAGCAATACCAGCAGTTTGCCCACAGCCGTCCCGGTAAAGGTCCATAGCGCGCCATTTGCCATGCGTCGTTTGATGTCAGACTTCAATCGTGTGCGGTTCATGCTGTTTTCTCTTCCTCGGTTTCTTCCGTGTCGTTGAGTAGTCGAATATAGAGTACTATCATGGGCAACAGCAGCGCCAAGAGCCATGCTGCTCCAAAGGTCCATAGCTTACGGGGGAAGATGGGGCGCAACTTTCCCATTGGCGGTGTTACCACGCGTATGTTTTTATTGTTGAATGCTCTGTCGATGCCGTTTTCTTCACGCTTCTGCAACAGATAGACGTATAGCGATTCAATCACCTTCTGTTGGCGTTTGGTGGGAAGCATCTTGCTCTTTTTAGTGGGCAGTTCTGCCGCCTTCCCTGTCAGTTCCTGTTCTTTGGCTACCACCCCTTTGAGTTGAATCTCTATTTGCGACAGGGCATGGCTGATTGAAGTGGCAATGGCATTGTGCATGGGCGTAATCTGCGCATCGAGGTCGCGCACCAAGGGATTGCGCTCACTGCTGTTTGCTGCCAGATTCTGCCGTTTCAGCAGTAGCGTGTTGTAATTCGCAATCTGTTTGGCAATATTGTCGTTGTCGGGTAGAATGTTGCCTGGCAATACCTGATGGTTATCTCCTTCCTTGCTCATCAACTGTTGCATGTGTTTCAACACATACCGTTGGTTGCTCAGTTTGAGCATCATCTCATTGATATCGGCAGCAGATATTGCCATTGCGTTAGGTGTGGCAGCCCCTATTTCCAACAGGTTGTCGTGCTCGTAGTCGGCGAGTTTGCCATCCAGTTGGCTGAGTGCCTCTTCTATCTCTGTGATGCGCTGATTGATGAAGTTGGTTGAGGCCTGTCGCTCTTCGTCCTTGTCGGCTTGCCACGCTTGAAGATACACCCTTGTCAGCTCGTTGAGTATCAGTTCTGCACGACTGCTGAAAGCGTCATCGTAACTGAGTTGCACTATCGACGTGTTGTTGTTGAGCACATCGCCTTTGATTCGCTTCAAACAGCGTTCTGCCATCTCGTAGGGTGGCTGTTTGGTAATGGTGATGGTGAGTGTCTTTGCCTGGTGCATCAGCGTTTGGAAGGCTGGAGTTGATATTAAGGTGACGGGACCGAGGGGCGTGACACAAACGCTGTTGATGTGTCCGCTTACCTCACCTTTCATCTGTTCTTTGTTTTTCTCGAAATCGGTCAATACCACAGCCCCGTCCTCGTGTAGTGTGGCGCGGAGCCGCAGTTTGTCTGCATCTGTTGCTGCACCAAACTGCGCCTTTATGGGCAGTGTCTCGCCGTAGCGTTCTTCGCGTGTAAACCAGTTGCCTGTGGTGTAGGTCATATCGAGATGGTTGTCTTTCACTACCTTCATCATCAAGGCTGGCGAGAGAAATACTTCCAATTCATTATCCACATTCGATGTGATGTTGAATCCCATATTGGCAAACATGTTCATGCCTATCATGCTCGACAGCATACTGCCTGGCGATGTCTCATCTTTCACCATGATGTCGGTGGTGCGACGATATAGTGGTGTGACAACAAGCTGGAACAACACCCCTGTAATGGTCATGGCAATGGTGCTCACGGCAAACCATCGCCAGTGGCTGATGCACATCTGGAGAAAACTCTTCTGAACTTTTTTCATAGTTGTTTTTGAGGATTATCGGGTAATGAGACCAGCGAGCGAAGCCAATATTGAGGCAATAGAAATCCATAGTGACATGGATCGTGTCTCGTTGCCGTTGGTGGTTGATTGTCGAATCTTGGTTGGGTTCGCCTTCACATATATCAGGTCGTTCTGGTGTACATAGTAGGCTTCCGACTCGTAGAGATCTTTGCCACGGGTGAGGTCTGCCATGAGGGTGGTGTGGCGCTCGCCATCGTTGCGCACCACTACGATGCTGTCTCTTCTGCCATATACGGTCAGGTCACCAGCCTTTCCCAGTGCTTCGAGCAGCGTCACCTCATCTTTGTCTATAGAGTATTCGCCAGCATCTTTTACCTCGCCCATCACGGTGTAGCTGAGGTTGCGGAAACCAACGGTAACAGTGGCGTGTTTCAGTAGTCCTTCTTCCTCCAATCGTGTTTTGATGTAGTTCTCAACCTCGCTGCGTCTCATGCCTGCCAGATGAATGGTGCCTAACTGTGGGAAATCTACGTTGCCGTTGGCATCGAGTCTGTAGCCCTCCACATACTGCGACCCTTGTGCATTTCCATTGCTCATAGTGGTAGTCATGCCCTTGTTGAATAGAGCATCCAGTTCCGCACTGTTACTCTTCACGAGGATAGAAATCTCGTCTTTTGGCTGCAGTCGGATATAGCCATTGGCAGGTGTTGTGGTCACACTGCCAGACTGCAAATCTTGCAGATAGTTGTAGTTTTTGGGCGTCACACAGGCGGTCATCACCATTGCCGTTGCCATGGTGCAGATCCATCCGCAAATCATTGTTTTCTGTTGTTTCATATTTATAATAACGACAAATCGCACAAATAATTGTCAAAAGTACAAAGAAAAGTTGAAAATATGAAGATAATGGGGGAGAATTGGAATCATAAACCAAAAACAGGGCGCGTCTTATGGCTTTATCTGATCTGCCCGATTCCAACCACTACCCGATAGCAGAGGACTCATCCTGATGAGATTACTGTTTCTTGCGAAAATCCAACGACAGTCAGCGAATTGTCGGGAAACTGATGGGAGAACAGCAATACTGTTTCTGACCGTCCTTGTCATGTACAACTTCTTGATGTTCAGTTGGTTGGATTTGCTGAGTCCTTGTTACTCTTCCACTCCGTAGGCGATACACCATACAGTTCGCGGAAGGAATTGATGAAATAGGAGAGGTTTTTGAAACCTACACGGGCGGCGATCTCGTTGACGCGCAGCGTGGTCGTGGTGAGCAGCTTCTCGGCTTGTCTGAGCCGGACGTTGCGAATGAAGATGCTGGCTGACTGGTTGGTCTGGTCTTTCAGCTTGCGGTGCAGACTGGCACGGCTGATGCCTACCTCTCGGCATAGCACATCGACGGAGAAATCGCTCTCGCTGAGGTGGCTGTTGATGGATGCCATGACGCGCTGCATGAATATCTCGTTGGAATCTTCTGTCTCGACTGCCTCCAGCTTGTCGTCTTGCAACTGCTTGCCGTGATAGGTGTTGTAGAGTTGCTGGCGGAGGAGAATGAGGTTGCTGATGCTCTGTTGCAGGATCTTGATATTGAAGGGTTTGGTGATATAGGCGTCGGCGCCGATGCCAAGACCTTGCAACATGGATTCTTCGTCGGCACGGGCGGTGAGGAGGATGACGGGGATGTGGGCAAACTGGATATTCTTTTTCAGCTTGCGACAGAGGGCGATACCATCCATCTCCGGCATGGTGACATCGCTGATGATGGCATCGGGGGCATGGCGGAACACGAGGGCAAGGGCTTCTTTGCCGTTGCGGGCTTCACGGATGTGGTAGCTGGATGAGAGGGCACTGCAGAGGTAGTTTCTCACTTCATCATCGTCTTCCACGATAAGCAGATGGCGGGAGGTGTGCGACTTCTGCAGGCTGGCTGGTGCGGTTTCCTGCGCCTCGTTGCTCCTGATCGGACCGATGGGTTCTTCCTCTGTGGCTTGCGCTGCGAGATGCTGCAGACGCTCGGCATTGCGGAGCATCAGCCGGTAGGTGGCTTGGCGGTCGGGGTCTGCATCGGTGTCGATGAGCTGGGTCAGCGGACTGATGATGAGCGACATCGGAGTGCGTATCTTGTGGGAGATGAGGGCGAGGGCTTTGACCTTCTCGCGACTCTTGATCCAGAAGAATACAAGGGCGAAGATGAAGAGGAGAAGGGCGGACAGCAGGAGACGCGTCAGCCAACTGTTCCACCACGGACGACGGATGTCTATCTCTACCTGTTTCACTTCCGATCGCTTGCCGTTGTACTCCACGGCATAGCGGAGGATGTGGCTGCCTGCATCGAGATTGCTGAAGGTGACCAGGTGGCCGCCTTCGGGGATGGTGGCCCATGGCTCGTCGTCTAAGGAGTAGACATAGGTGCACTCGGCAGGAGCATCGGTCTCTTCGGACGAGAGTTCGATGCTGAACGAGTTGTTTTCGTAGGCTATGCTGAAATGCTGCGACTGGTAGATATTGTCGGTCATGACGGGTTCGCCGCCGGTGAGGGTTCGGGTGTTTGCCGGCACATTGTTGATATACAGGGCTGTGAGGCGGGGATGGAGCACGTACTGATGGCGGGCAATGGCGGAGGGCTGGAAATAGGTGATGCCGCCGTGACCGGCAAACCATAGTGTGCCGTCGGTATCTTTCAGCAGGGCTCCTTTCGAGAACTCGTTGCCTTGCAGTCCGTCGCTGACGGAATAGTTGGTGAAGATGTTGCCCAGCTCGTCGAAGCACGACAGACCGGCATTGGAGGAGAACCAGATGAGGCCGCGCTCGTCTTCGCTGATGGCAAAGACGGAATTGGAGGGCATGCCGTCGGAGGTGGTGTAGGTCTTGGTGTGGTCGCCATCCACCACAAGGAGGCCGTCGGATGTGCCTACCCACAGTCTGCCGTGGCGGTCTTCATGGATGGCATAGACTATGCGCTGCTCGCACAGGTGGCGATGCGTGGTGATGTTGTATATGCCGTTGAAGGTGCCTGCCAGCACATGGCCGTTTGACAATACATAGAGGCAGTTGACGTATTTGTTGATGACGGGACTGCTCACCCATGAGAGCGATTTCTTCTGCATGTCATAGCAATAGACACCATAGCCCATGGTGCCGAGCCATATCCTGCGGTTGCGGTCTTCTCTAATGGCAAAGACGTTGGCTTGTTCGGGAAGTCCGGGCATGGGGGTGAACACACCGCCTGTGCCGCTATAGCAGGGGTAGCCGAACGACCCGATCCACGTCCGGCCGTCGGAGTCTTCTATCACGCTGTTGATGATTGGGGGGACGCCCTGAACAAGGTGTTGGGACGATGATCCGTACAGACGATAAAGACCATCGCCATCGGTGCCGACCCACAGACCACCGTCTTTGCCTCGGCATAGCGACAGGATGCAGTGAGAACCGATGATGTTCTTCTGTGTGGTGCGCGAACCGATGTAGCCAAACATGCTTCTGCGCTGGGAAACCATGACAACGCCCTTCTGATACAGCGCTATCCATAGGTTGCCCCTGTGGTCTTTCTCTATATGGCGCACCTTCTCCAAACTTTGAGAAAAGCCTGGTATGTCGAGGGGATAGTCGCTATAGGTGTGACGTTGCTCGTCGTAGAGCTTGAGCCCCTTACTGTCGGTGCCAAGCAGCAGGTGGTTGTTGTCGTATCTCATGATGGTACGGACGTTGAGCTCGCGAGGCAGTGAGGCTATGATCCTGTTGGGAAAATAGGGCTTTTCCGTCTGGCGCACCTCCACCTTCTTATTGCCAGATGTCAAGATCTCACACGACATACCGCCTGCACCATAGAGGCGACCGTCGGGGGCAAGGTGCATCACGTTGATGCTTGCATTCATCGGCCTGCCATCTGGAAGTGTGGCTAGAGGGGAAAAATCGTCGCTGTCGTATCGGTAGATTTGCACGCCTTTATAGGTGCCGACAATGAGATTGCCGTTGGCATCGGCAATCAGCGAACTCACATAGTTGCTGGCCAGCGAATGGCAGTCGCCCTTGCGGTGCTTGTAGGTGGTGATCTTCACTCCGTCATATCGGTTTAATCCGTCCTCGGTGGCAATCCATATCAATCCGTATCGGTCTTCATGCAGGAAGGTCACAAGACTGCTCGTCAGGCCTTTCTCCGTGGAAAGAAAGGTGAAAGCCTGTCCACTGGCATGAACTGCAAGGAGCAGCAACAGACTGATGGATGCTCCGATTCTGCCAAGGTAAGCAAACGAAAGATGTGATGCATGGACGTAATCCATGATATATTTTGGGTGATTCATGCCTATTTGTTTCAGGTTCGTACGGATTTTGATGGGCAAAGTTAGTGAAAAATGTATGAAAGGGCAAATATAATTCGGCTTTTTCCAACGGAAATGTTGCAAGTTATGTGGAAATGTTGTAAATTTGCAACCTCAAACAACAATATCACTCGGGGTTGACTGGATTTGACAGCGGGCTGAGATGGTATGTAAGCATGCGGAGTGACGACTGTAAACTCCATAATCCATTCGGTCAAAAATTTAATTGGCGAAAACAAATACGCTCTCGCTGCCTAATCGAAGTACAGTAGATTACTGGCTTAATTCCCTTACTAGGTGAGGGAACGAGACATCGCTCTTCTGGATGTTGTTCCGAATCAGGAAGGTATAGCGGTGCAGGATAATCGGAAATAGTCTGCGTGGAGCTCCGACAGGCAGATGAAATTCAGGAGATAAGGTCATGATTGGTGGTCCAGGTCTTGTCATGATTCGAAAAACAAAGGCTGGAATAAGCATGTAGAAAGCATATGGTTTCCCTGTTTGGACGAGGGTTCGACTCCCTCCAGCTCCACAACTATTTTAAATAACTCACTGGTTTCCAGTGGGTTATTTTTGTTTTAAGGGCATCGCTCCCCCAAGGTGCTCGGTGTTTTCTGGTATTAGATTATTTATTCTCATCTACCTAAAAATTGCAGTTCTATGTTGAACTTGCGCCATACAACCCATAATAACAGGTTGTATGGCATTATTAATAATATAAGTATTAATTACTTATACCAATTCGTGTCCTTGTTACCTTTGCTTCCTACCCATGACTTGAACTTTGGATATACTTCGTCTTCGTCGATAGCTCTTGTCTCATTGTCAGCGTCAAACAACTTCGTCATGTCGCTCTCGGTGGCACCTTTGAGGAAGATTCCGAATGGATAGTTTCCGCTGCGCACATAGTAGATGTTCTTGTCGGGCTGCGAAGCATCATCCTCTGTACCGAAGAATGACCTGTCTGCCACTTTTGTAGGAGCTTCCTGGGCGATGTGTATCTCAAGTCGCTTGCCATCCACGTCACGATAGATGAACGGTTTGATTTTCACCTTCTTCTCCTTATAGAGAGCACCTAAAGCTTCGTCATGCTTCACGTTGAACATATATTCTGTGCCAATGTTGCTCTTTGCGTTGTCGGTCAGATAGATGATGTTGTTCCTTGTGTCACGCTCGAAGTTGGCGGCTGTGAACTCTGTTTCACCTGGTTTCTTCACGAAGAACTCAATCTGGTCGGTGGCTTTCAATCCCTCAACCTTCACTGCCACTCCGCTCTTGAGTTTCTCAGCCTTGGCGGCATTGGTGTAGGGCTTGAAGGTGTAACCCTCTTCATAGATGGCATTGTTGGCAGTGGAATATACCTTTGTGTATGTTGCATTGAAGATGACATCGTTCAAGTCGTAGTCACCCTTCGAAGGCCACTGGTCCTCGAAGATATAGAAACCAACGTTCTCTGTTGTTTTTCTGAATTCGTACTTAGGATCAGGAGTCTCTCCAGGGGCATCCACTGGGTTGGTCTGGAATGTCATCACGAGGTCGCTGTAGTTGTGGTCGTAGTCGTTGTCATCCTCGAATGACACAAGCACCTGTCCGTCGATGTTATACACAGCACTCATTGGCTTGCTGTATGCCTTGCCGAGATAATCCTTGCTCATGTCGGCAGATGTGGCGGAACGCTGCTTTCTGTCGTGTGTCCATTTGCCAAATCTTTTCGACCAGGCGTTAGCAGCCAGTACAAATCCGATGCGATAGTTTGCGGGGAATATGTCTGTAGCACCGCTTTTGTCACCGTTGTTGGCGATATTGGGATAGTACTTCAGTTTTACGCAGTCGCCATTGCTCACACCGGCAGAAGAAGCCGAGCCGGCGTATGTTCCATTCTGAGTGTTTGGGAAGAGAAGGATAACATTTGCCTCGTCCAATGATGCGGGCTTCTGTCCTTCTGGATAATAGTAGTAACCCATACTGCTGTTCCAACATGTGTTTCCGCCAATGATTGTCACAGCAACTTCAGCTGGTTTGGTGATGGTGATATCTGCCTGCTTTATATAATCCTCAGGGAACGACTTGTCAACAGGGAATACAGCGAGGTGGGTCTTCAAATAATTATCCAGTTTGTCCTGAGGGATAAGTGGAAGATTTTTCTCCCCCTTGAATAATTCACTGAGGCGTCCGTTTGCGTCATAATCCACGTCGCTGTCATACCAACGCTTTTCCGAGGCATAGCTACTGAGATTATTAGGTATCTCGTTTGTAGGGCAAACCATATAGCTCTTTTCGCCTCCAGTTGCCCCCCTTGTCAGAGCGCGGGTGGAATACTCCTTGTTGTCAACGAATGTGGCGGTGTTGCCCTCCATGGTTGTCTCAAGTATAGGGGTGGCGATGAAATACGGTGTGTAGGCATAGAGCTTAGACACGTATGAGGGCAGAGAGATATTTGACTTAAACTGTCCGTTCTCGTCGGTGAATCCCGAATAGATAGGCAATATGCCCTCTTTCTTATAGTATTTACCGTTGTCAGCCCATTCTCCTGGCTCTTCGTCAAAAAGTTCAAAGTAGATGTTGGTCTTCACGCCTGTATTGTACGACAAGTTGACGTAAGACTGTGAGTTCTCTGTCGAGAAGTTGAATGTGTTGTACTCCTTCTCAACCAATTCCGGCTTCTCTGGTTCCGGACCAATGTAGTCGCCTGAGTTGGATGAACATCCAGCAAGCAGGACAGCGACTGATGCGATGGTTAAATGTTGGAAACGCATAATTACTAATATTTTTTTAATGGTTTAACCTTATACGTTATTTTTTTTCGCTGCAAATTTACATCATTTTTCATTTATGTAGCAACAAAGAGAATTAAAAACAAACTGAATATTCTGCACAATCGTTTGCACAACTAGTGTTTTAAACAGCCTGTTACAGCTCTCATGTTTTCGGGTGCAAAATTAGGCAATAATCTCCAAAGTTGTATAATTATTGCCTAATTTTTATTTTTTTTTTTGCATTTCATTCTTCATTCTTCCGAAAGCCATTGGATAAACAAACCTTCATATAACAATGACTTAACTGCGCACGGAGGACTACCACCTTAGCAAAGGTATAATAAAAATTTCGGGAACAACAAAAAGAAAAATAATAAAAACAAAATAATTATGTCAACAAACATCGGGTCACTTGCAAAAGCGTGTGGATAGCATAGCACAATAAAAGCAAGCAGGTGTACGTTTATAGAGTAAACGTTAGAACAAAATGGAACAGTATAGACTCTTAGCGGAATGCCTATTGCCAGCCCACATGCTTGACTGGTTTGACTTGAAGACTGTACGTGTCGAGAAGAAAGGTGACACACAGGTGATTCACCTTTATCTCGATGAGAACGAGCAGAAACCTGACGACAGAGAAGACCTGCGCCCCAATGGATTTACACGCGAAAGTGCGTTTCACAACTTTCCGATTAGAGATCAGGAAGTACTGCTTCACGTGAGCCGTCGCAGATGGCTTGATGCAGATGGTCACAACGTGATGACCGAATGCAATCTCATTCAGGAGTCCACCCGCTGCTCAACCGAGTTGGCGGATTTTTTAAAAGAAGCGTTTGGAGACGCGCCCTATAACGGCCCGTTCGTTTGAGGATGACTATCACATAGACGGTGATGAGTATGGCAGAGCCTACAAGGACCACCTAAGCGGCTATCGTGAATGGTCTGAACTAGGCCATGCTGACGAGTGGCTCATTATCTTATCATACAATTCCGCATACATACCAGTAGTAAAGCCTACCTCATATTGCTTGTGATTCCACCTCACTCTGACAATGACGCGGTTGTCTCGCTTGTCGATAGGCGAACGAATGTTAAAACTGATGTTAATCATTTTGTTATCTCAATTATTATTTGTAACTTTGCATTTTGAATGCGTAAATATTATTTTTTTTTGCTGCAAAGGTAAATAAAAAAATTGAGAATAACGCTGCTCCCCCAAAGAGCGACAATAAAAGATAATACATGACAATAATAAACAACAAGAGCTATCGTAAAGAGTTGATAATGAATGTCATATACGATTATTAAATATCAGATGCTATCATTTCAAAACTCCCTCCAGCTCCACTCCTATGAGTTCCAATCGTTAACAACTAATGGTTGGGACTTTTTTAATGAATATGGACCGAACAGCAGACTGCTGGCATGACGGGAAATGGATTTTCAGACGGAGATGCAACATAAAGATATCATTCAAGGGTTTCGCGACGGTACTCCCATTGCCATGGGGTATTTTGCCGTAGCTTTCTCACTGGGCATCATTGCCAAACAGGCTGGACTGACGGCGGCAATAGGATTCGTAAGCAGTTTCTTTACTCGTGCATCGGCTGGCGAATATGGGGTATATACGCTTGTGGCTGCTCAAGCGACATACGTAGAAATCGTTGCCATGTGTCTGGTGGTCAACTTGCGCTATATGCTGATGAGCGCAGCGCTCTCGCAGAAGATTGCCCCTGGAACGTCGTGGATGCATAGGGTGCTGATGGCTTGCTGTGTCACCGATGAGGTATTCGGCATTTCTATTGCGCGTAAAGGCTATTGCCCACCGGCTTATACCTATTCGGCAGCATGGGTATCTACGATGATGTGGGCTTCGGGATGTGCGGCTGGTATTGTGGCTGGCGGAATGTTGCCTTCTGAGATCGTTGCTGCGCTTAGCGTGGCGCTCTACGGTATGTTTCTTGCCGTTATCATGCCCGTTGCTCGCAACGACCGTTATGTACGCTATGCTGTTGCTGCGAGTTTTGTGTTGAGTGGTATTTGTAGCGTGGCACCGGGGATAAGCGGGTGGAGCAGTGGAACGCGAACCATTGTGCTGACCATTCTTATCTCGGCTGTTGCCGCTTGGTGGAAACCTGTAAAGACGGAGGAGCAATATGGACAGGCATAATATCATCATCTGCATCCTTTTGGCCATCATCACTACGAATATGATTCGCGTGATACCGATGTTGCTGATCAAAGGACAGATCAACAATCGTTTTCTGCGCAGCTTCCTTTATTATGTTCCTTATGTCACGTTGGCGGTGATGACCTTCCCTGGCATCATCCAGACTACAATGTCGCCTATATCGGGCCTTGTTGCTCTTATAGTTGGCATCGTTGCGGCTTGGCGGCGTATGGGACTCTTCCCAGTAGCTGTCATTTGCTGTACTATCGTCTATCTGCTGGATTGCCTGATTCTATAGTTCTGAATGGGAAAGCAAGAAATCGGTCATTAGGATTATCATCAACCCTAATGACCGATTTGAGTTTTATCCCATCCTTTTACTTGGTTTCCTGAGAAATACAGAACTATTGCAAGAGGATGGATTGAATGACGGTGGCTGAAGCTCCTGTACTTCCTGTGTGTTGCAGATGGAAACCGCCATAATGGTTGGGGTGGGGCATGGTGGCGGTCAGCGTTTGTTCCTGTAGTGCCACTGAATCGGACGTTGGAGTCACAGGTGAGGATGCTATAGTAGCGGTCAGCTGACTGTCAACAGATTGTAATGTGATGGAACAACGGCCCTTGAAAAGGTCACAACGGGTGCCTTCTGTCAATGGGGTGACTTGACCATTGGCATATTCCATAAGACTGACTACTACGGAATGGTCGTAGTCGGGGGTGCGCTGCAGTCGAAGGCCATAGCCGGTGAGTGTTCGGGTGTCGAACTTGATGCAGATGTCGAGATATTGTGTGGTGGCGCTGCCAAAACCTTGACCGCCGCTCTTGCAGGGAACAACAACAAGATGGCAACGCTGATTGCCTACAGAGTCATGCCCTTCTGCGGGGGTGTACATCATGCGTGCGCCCTTTTGCAGTTGCATCAGGCCCCAGCAACCTTCTGCACCATCTATGCCTTCTGCATATCCCCAACTGCTACGCGTATTGTCGGCAGTCCAGTCGCGGTCCATCGTGTCAAGTGGCTTGTAGCAGTCGAGTGTCCATTGCCCACTGATAATGGCGGTCTGCGGACCGATGGCAAAGGGTGGCAGACTGACGGGTAATGCTGCGGTAGGTTGCGGCACGTTGAGGGGCTTTCCATTGAGGGTGCAGCCTGTCATTACACAGCGATGACGAGGATCCGGACGCTTGGTCCATTCGATAGTCAGCATAGGATCGTCGCTGGTCCAACGACAGTCGGTCATACTAACGGGACCGCTCGCCTTGGTCAGATATTGGGTGCCCTTCGTCTTGCTGTGTAGGTCGCAGTCAATAAACGTCGCACCTTGGATGCCGTCGGTAGTGTAAAAGGGTTTGCTGCTGAATAGCGTAAAGCGACACTGACGATAGATGCCAGTTCCGCAGAGAGCATCGTCGGTACATTCGAAATAGCAACGCTCGAAATTGGTGTGTGGTGCTCCGACAAACGGGCAGAGGTTGAGGCGTGAGATAAAACGGCAGTTGGTCAGGGTGTAGCGGTCACCTTGGCAGATGGCCAACTGTGCCTGTACAATGGCGTTTCGTCTTTTGGCGCGGTTGAGCTTTGGATTGCGGGGATATTCAAGATCGACATTGCAATAGTTGCCAAAGGTGATATTGTCGGCTTTGAAATCAGATCCGATAAAGTGGAACATGGTGAAGTTGCCATCTGCACCTTGGGTTTGTCCGCGGTTGCATGCCAATACTACGTCTTCGGCTTTGTCGCTCATGCCTATCATGTGCACTCTGTTGATGGTTACTTCGCAGCCGTAAGGGGTGGTTTCGCCTTTGCGAGGCATGCGTATGGCTTTATCGTCGGGATTGTCAATCCAATAGACAGAGGGCTCGATATAGATTTCTGTCCATGTCGTGTCGGTTGACGACTTTTGTTCGGCGGCACGTAGCGCTTCTTCAATAGTGCGGAATGTGTTTCGTCGAGCATTGGTAGGTTTGCTTCCCACCAGCAGTCTGTGCTCGTTGGTGGTGAGGGTGTTGCCTTGATAGGTGAAGCGCGTTTGCGCCTCTGTGGCTATACTGACGGCCAGTCCCATCAGAAGCAGTAGTTTGTTTGTAAAGTGTGACATGTGTAGATTGTTTTTTATAATTCTGTTGTAAGTTGTTTCAGTAGTGATTCGCAGGAGTCTTCGAGTAGTTCTATCACCAGTTCGAAGTCGCGCCCGTCTCCGTAATAGGGGTCGGGGATGGTGGCATTATTGTGGTGGCGCAGAAAGTCGGACATCAGTAGTATTTTCGATTCGTCTTCTGCGCTACGGGCTTTGGCTTTGATGGCTTTGAGGTTGTCGTGGTCCATGCCGATGATATAGTCGAAACGGGCAAAGTCGTCGCTTGTCAGTTGGCGAGCTCTTGTGCTGAAGTCGTAGCCATGGCGTGTGCCACATCGTCTCATTCTTGCATCGGGCAAGTCGCCCACATGCCAAGGACCTATTGCTGCTGAGTCAATGATGAAATCGTCAGTCAGTTGCTGTTGGTTGACGAGGTGTTGGAATATTCCCTCTGCTGCTGGTGATCGGCAGATGTTTCCAAGGCAAACGAATAGTATTCTCTTTTTGTTCATAATGTTTTTATCTTATAATGATGATATGGATGTTGTATGCTGAAAATCTGTTGTGGTATTATATATAATATGTACGCGCGTATAGAGATTTTGTTGTGTTAGTATGGGAGCTTTCGTGCTGTTTCTGTGTTTGCATGATAGCTTTGTGTCGTTTGTTTGATATAAACAATAAAGCCTGCAAGTGTTGAAACTTGCAGGCTTCGGTTTAGTTGGGTGCCCGGTGGGACTCGAACCCACGACATTCAGAACCACAATCTGACGCTCTAACCAACTGAACTACGGGCACCATCTGTGCTCTCATCTGGAAAGCGAGTGCAAAGGTACGCGATTTATTCGAGATTACCAAATAAATCGCGCACTTTTTTACACTTTAGCTTTATTTTCTTCCAAAAAGGAGCGTTTGCGCGATGCCTGACCGTCTGCAAGGCTTATTTTGCAGGAGCGGCAGGTGCAGGAGTTTGTGCAGGAGCAGCAGGTGTTTTGGCATCCTGTACTGGAGTTTCAGACTTGCTTTGGCTGGCACCGAAACCTGGCAATGTGTTGGGGTTGGCTGTTGATTTCTCAACATTCTCCATCACGGAGCTGTCGGTAACGGCAGTAGGAGCTACCCATGCGCATACGATGCTGAAGAACACCATTGCGATAGCAAGTCCCCAAGTGGCTTTCTCGATGAAGTCGGTTGTCTTGCGTACACCGGCCAATGAGTTGTAGGAAGAGAAGTTTGATGAAAGACCACCTCCTTTAGATTCCTGGATCAGTACGACGAGAATCATCAGTACTGCAGCCAGGAGGATCAGAATTACAAATAATGTGTAAAGTCCCATGTTGTTTTACTTTTTGTTTTTATTACTGTTTATTATTAATTTCTCTAAGAATCTTATCTGGTCGGCAAAGTATGCGTTCTTTCCTGGGAATTGCGTGCTGAGCCTTTGTATGATGTCGAGTGCCTTTTGGTAGCGTCCTTGTTTGATATAGATGCGTGCCAAGGTCTCGGTGAAGAATTCTTCTTCGTTGTCGCTGCTTTGCTCTGCTTCTGGTTTGGCATTGGCGGGTTGTGCTGCTTGTTGGCTGTTTCCTTCGCCGTTGTCTTCTTCGTCGGCTATATTGTCGCGCATATCGCCTAATGCAAAGCGTCCTTGTTCTTTTTCAAGGAAGTTGTCGATGAGGCTTTGTCCCTGCATCTTTGGCAGTTCGTTTCCTGTTTGTTCTTCCTCATCTTCACTTTCCAGAAGATACGCTACGTAATCGACGGTAGCGTCTGCTGGGGTGGGGCGTCGTTTCTTTTTCTCTGTTTCTGGCTCCTCGCTCGGAATGGATCCAAGGAAGGTGTCGATGAGTGCGATGGTGCGGTCGCCATCGGGTGCTGTTTCAACGGGCTTCGCTTCGTGATTCCAGCGGTAGTGTGCGCCTTCCACCACATTGAACAGCGTGCGTCGGTCGGTGATATATACTGCTGATCTGCGCAGTTCCTCATCGAATGATGGGTCGTGGAGCAGATAGAGGTTCTGCAGCATCAGCAATCGGATGGTCTGGTAGTACGGGTGTAATGCCAGCATGGCTCGCAACTCATAGAGTGTGTCGCGGTCCATTCTCTCCGGATTATTGATGAGCTCTGCAATATTTATCATGCTTTAAACCTTTTGTGTTAACGGTGACTTTACCAGTTGGCCACTGTGGCATTGAATATCTGTTCGCAGAGTTCTTTCGACATTTGTGTCACGAGTTCCTCCTGTACGGAGTTGAGTGACTTTGTCGTTTCGTATGTTGCCGAGGCTGTAAACTGGCGCTCGAAGTCTTCGTTGTGGTTCACATTGTTGGTGAAACGCACATTGACCGTCATTGAGAGTTCGGTCTGTGCAGAATATCCTTCAGCAGAAACAGATTTGTTTCGCTGTTGGTATTGGGTGATTTCGCCTTCTATTTTTAGGTCGCCGTTGCGCTTTACCTGTTGCAGACGGGTGTGGTTTGCAAACTGGTCTTTCAACTGATTGTTGAATAATGGTCCCATCGGGCCCCATACATAGCTGGAACGTATAGGGAAATCGGCTATCTGGATGGTTTTAGTTTTGGAATAGTCGATACTGGCACCATTGAATTTGTAGCTTACCGAACAGGCGCAGAGCAGCATGAGTGCCACAACGGCAATTCCGCGAAGCATAGGAGCTGCGAGGTGTCGGATGGTGGTATGTGTGAATAATGGTTTCATGCTCTGTTATTTCTGTTTTGTTATTTGTTGTTGGATGGTTTGTCCAGTCCGTATTGCTTCAGTCTGCGGTAGAGAGTTCGGTCGCTGATGCCCAGCTCCAATGCTGCTTTTTTTCTGTTACCTCCATTTCTTTCCAGAGCCTTTTCCAGTGCCTGCCGGCTCCAGTCGTTGAGATTGAGGTTTTCTGGCTCTTTCTCTGGCTCAACATATTCTTCTGCCTCTGCGACTTCCATTCTTGGTTGGATGGGCTGTATGGTATTGATGGTTGTCAGTTGTGTGGTGGCAATACCGGTTGTGTCATTCGCCGGTGTGGGCTGTCCGTCGTTTATTTGTTTTTTCAGCGTGCTTATCTCTCGTCGCATATCGTTGACATTACTGCGAAGTTCGAAGAGTATTTTATAGAGAATCTCTCTTTCGTTTTCGAAGCTATGATCATCCTTTGTGCGGATAGTTGCCAGTTGTGTGGTTTCCTGATCCTGTGGGATAAACCGCATGATAGCATCTGCTGTGATTTGCCGGTCGGTGCTGAGTATTGAGATTTGCTCGGTGATGTTTTTTAATTGTCTTACATTGCCAGGCCATTTGTATTTCATCAGCACTTGTTTTGCTCCTTCGGTCAGCACAACCTTTTCCATGTGGTATTTCTCTGCCATCTGCATGGCAAAGAGACGGAACAGCAAGATGATGTCTTCGCCGCGTTTGCGGAGTGGTGGCATTTGAATGGGGATTGAGTTGAGGCGGTAGTAGAGGTCTTCGCGGAAGCGTCCCTCTGTAATGGCCTGTCGGATATTGACGTTTGTTGCAGCTACGATGCGGACGTCGGTTTTATGCACTTCGGTAGCTCCTACTGGTATGTATTCTCCTGTTTCGAGCACGCGTAACAGTCGGGCTTGTGTTGCCAAAGGCAGTTCTCCTACTTCATCGAGGAAGAGTGTTCCTTTGTTTGCCACTCCGAAATATCCTAGTGAGTCGTTGATGGCTCCTGTGAATGATCCTTTCACATGTCCGAAGAGTTCAGAGTCGATAGTGCCTTCTGGAATAGAACCGCAGTTGATGGCGAAATACTTCTCTCTGCGGCGTGGTGAATTGTCGTGTATGACGCGTGGTATGATTTCTTTTCCCACTCCGCTTTCTCCAACAATAAGCACGCTTAAGTCTGTCGGCGCCACTTGTAGTGCGACGTCGAGTGCATGGTTCAGACTTTCGCAGTTGCCTACGATGCTGTAACGTTGTTTGATGGTCTGTAGTTCAGAACTCTTCATTTAGCGGACAAAGGTACTAAATAAATCTGACATTATGGCATATCTTGCTGAAAATTATCGCTCTTCTTGTGTTTTGCGGTTGATTTTTATCATCAGCAAGCCTATTCCTGTCCACACCAATTCGCGTATGCGTACGATGAGTGCCACAAAGATTCCTGCGGATGCTGTCATTCCCAGGCCGCCTGCCGACATGAGGAATCCGCCTTCGCGTCCTCCCAACTGTAAGGGTATGAAGAACAGTAGGTTGGCGAACAAACTTGTGAATGCCAGTATGAGGATACATTGCAGATAGTTGGCAGATGGCGTGATGACCAACAGTACGAAGAATATTTCCAATGCTGATGCGATGCGGCAGGCCAGCTCCAAAATGACGGCTCCTACGAAGGTGTTTTGGTTTTGGTTGTGGAGTGCGGCAATCTGCTTATCTACTTCGTGTAGTCGTTCGGCATTGCGTTCCACGAAAGGTTGTGCCCAGCGTTTTACCAAGGGGAAATGGCTTAGTAACCGCATGAGCCATACGGTGATACCGCGCTTGTAGCCTTTCAGGAAGAACCAAATGGCCAACAGGCAGAATGTGGCTATGATGGGTAATAGAATCCACATCAGCGTGGTCATGGGTTGTGTCAGTATGTAGAGTGCACATGACAACAGCCAGAACCAGAAATGGGAGAAGATATGGGTCATCGTGTGTAGTATGACTGACGAGGTGGCCCGTTCGGTTCCGATTTTTGGCTTGAGCATCATGATTTTATAGGGTTCGCCTCCCATTAGTCCACCTGGTGTGGCATAGTTGAGTGCATAACCGCTAATGGTCACTTTATATAGCCACCAGAATGGTGTGGGTTTGCTGTTCCCTGTGTTGGATGTATCTTCCGTTGTCTTTGGCAAGGGTGCTATTGCGCTGTTGTTGTTTGGGTTCTGTTCTTCTTGACTTTTGACGATAAGCCACCATGCTGCCGTATTGAACAGGTATAGGAATGCCCATAGTACGATGACTGCTACGGCCCAATATCCTGCCCGTTGCAGTCCTGCCCATGTTGCAGCAAAGTCAAGTTGTGTCACCATCAAGGCGAGCACAATGAGTCCGAAGATGAAGAATCCGTTTTGCCAGTGCTTACTCATTTATTGCTTGTTGTTTGTCTTCGGTCTTGCCTTTTGCTTTGGGAATGGCAAAGCGCACTTTCTCGCTGTCGTCGCGCTTCTCGTGGTAGAGCTTGGGTAGTGGGTTCTGCATGGGTTCGTCGTAGAACTGTCGGTTGCGGAACACGTCAATAGCGGTGTAGATGGCTTGACGGAATGAGTTCTCGTCGGCTTTGCCTTGTCCTGCAATATCATAGGCTGTACCATGGTCGGGTGATGTGCGCACGATAGGTAGTCCTGCGGTGAAGTTCACTCCGTTGTCGAGGGCGATGGTTTTGAATGGTGCCAATCCTTGGTCGTGATACATGGCGAGGACGCCGTCGAAGTGTGAATAGGCTGCGGTTCCAAAGAATCCGTCAGCAGGGAATGGTCCGAAAGCTTGTATGCCCTTCTTCTCCAGTTCTTCAATGGCAGGGATGATGATGTCTTTCTCTTCGTTGCCCAACAGTCCGTTGTCGCCGGCATGGGGGTTGAGTGAGAGTACTGCTATGCGTGGACTGGAGATTCGGAAGTCGCGTTTCAAGCTGAGGTTGAAGATAGAGGCTTTCTCTACGATAGCTTCCTGGGTGATGGCTTCTGCTACGTTGCGTATGGGCAGATGTGTGGTGACGAGAGCCACTCTCAGGTCTTCATTCATCAGAATCATCAATGCTTTGTTTCCTTCTCCCACACAGGTCTCGATGTATTCGGTATGTCCGGGGAAGTGGAATCCTTCACCTTGTATGGTGGCTTTGTTGATTGGTGCGGTGACGAGTACGTCATATAAGCCTGAGCGATAGTCGGTCATGGCGCGGTCGAGTGCCATTAGTGCGGCCTTTCCAGCCTCTTCTGAAGGTTGTCCGAGCTCTACTTTTACTTCGTCGTCGAAGCATGCTAATATGTTGAGCTTACCATCGCAGGCATCCTCAGCTCGTTCTATGATGTTGAAACTGGTTTCCAGATTGAGTGCTTTACGGTGGTAGGCGGCCAGTTTTGGCGAACCGTATACGATAGGGGTACAGAGTTCGAGAATGGTTGGGGTGGCAAATGTTTTGAGGATTACCTCGTATCCTATGCCGTTTGTATCTCCATGCGTGATAGCCACGCGAATCATTTTATCTTCCATTGTGTGAGTTTGTTATTGTGTAAGTCTATTAAAGTCGTTATTGTGTAAGTCGTTATTGTGTGGTTTGTTATTCTTTCTTGTTCTGGTGTGCGGTGGAGAGTAGTCCACAGGCTGCAAAGATGTCTTGTCCGCGGCTGGCGCGTATGGTGGTAAACACTCCGTGTTGTGTCAGATAGTCGCGTAGCTGTTCCATTCGAGTCTCGTTGGCTCCAGGCAACTTGACATCCGGGATTTCATGAAAACGAATCAGGTTGACGCGACATTCCAGTCCTTTTACCAAGTTGATGATTGCTTTGGCATGTTCCATCGTGTCGTTGAGTCCACCGAAACATATATATTCAAACGAGCAACGTCGCTGATGTGAGAAATCGTATTGTCGCAGCAGTTCTACCGTTTCTTCGATAGGCATTGCTTTCTCTGCAGGCATCAGTTGCAGGCGCTGTTCGTGGAGTGGCGAGTGCATGGATATTGCTACGTGGCAATCGCTCTCGTCGAGATAGCGCTTCAACTTGTTTTTTACGCCCACCGAACTTACTGTGATGCGTTTTGGACTCCATTGGTATCCCCAGTCTGCGGTCATTATTTCGCATACGCGCAATATGGCATCGAGGTTGTCCATCGGTTCGCCTTGTCCCATAAACACAATGTTTGTCAGGGTTTCGGCCTCTGGCATGGCGTAAATCTGGTTGAGGATGTCTGCCACGGTGAGGTTGCCTTCCCATCCTTGCTTGCCCGTTTGGCAGAATAGGCAGTTCATCTTGCAGCCCACCTGGCATGATACACAGATTGTGGCTCGGTCGCCATCGGGTATATAAACGGTTTCAACAAACTTCCCTTCTCCACAACTGACAGGAAATAGGTATTTTACAGTACCGTCGATACTGCGTTGGCAATCTATGGGTTCCCAGGCGCCTACTTCGTATTCTTCAGCCAGCCGCATACGGTTTTGCTTCGAGATGTTGGTCATCTCGTCTATGCTTTTGGCATGTTTCTCGTAGAGCCATTGGGTTATCTGCTTAGCGGTAAATGCTGGCATTCCAAACTCAGCGACCACAGTCTTGAGTTCGGTGGGCGTCAGTCCGAGCAGTCTTTTTTTTGTTATGTCCATTCTTTCGGGTTGCATTATAGCTTGCAAAGGTATGAAAAAATGTCGAGAAAGACGAATTCTGAATTACCTTTTATATTCTTTTTACTGCTATTTTCGTATAAAGGGGGTTCTTTGCGTATTCTCTTAAATGATTTATTTGTGAATTTTATGGCAGGCAACAACCATTTTTCGATGGAAGATTTGTTTTCCGGACTACAATATTTGTTGTTTCTGAAGTATAAAATTGATTGTTTATCCGCGTGCGCGAGAATAATGGCAAGAAATCACCATTTGACAACAATAATTCTGTAATCAGGCATCATGATAGTCGTTAATTTACTATGGTTTGTTCTTTGTTGGTTTTATGTGTTAAGTTATTGTGTTATAGTATGATGTACTTTTTTGTTGTCTGATAATTGCTTACTTGACGTATCTTCTTTCCGAGCGCGCGTGAAAAAAGACTTAGATGATCATGTAGTTAGGATTTGTAGGTGGATAAACATTACCCTTAATCGCTTATTAGAGTTCAACATGCTTAATATGTATCTGGGTAGTAGCTTCTATCTGACTCCCCTTTCTTTAGTAAGTTTTAGGGACTTACTTGGAACTTGCTTGGGACTTGCTTCGTACATGAAAAGGATAGAAATATATCCCGACGGCATCCCGAATACATCCCGAAGCCGAGCCGTAAAATGTATTTTGGGCTATGCCTTTACTTCGTTCTTTAGTTCGGAAATAAAAGAAAAACTTCGTTTCTCTTTGTATTTCTCTCGGTTTGCACTACCTTTGTAGAAAATAAATAAAAAAAAAGAAAAATGAGACAGAAAATAGACTGCTTCGTGGCTTGCCACTCACTTGCGGATATTGCCGAAAAAGTGGAACAACTACAGCAAAGCACAACAGTAAGCAATATATTTCTTTTAGTCAACGGAGACTTGGCTGAACAACAGCCACCCAAAGGATGTACACTCCTTCGTGTGGAAAACCTCACCAGTAGTGCATTGGTGAAACAAGTGGCGCAACATGCTTCCGCTCCCTATGTCATGCTAAGCGTGAAACCCAATTTTGGAACTTTAGGCAACGTCGCATTGGAACGTATGGCGCTGGCAGCAGAAGATACCGGAGCCGTTATGGTTTATAGCGACCGCTGGCAAATGGAAGAAGGTAAGCGTACCGCACATCCCGTGATCGACTATCAAGAGGGTTCTCTACGCGACGATTTCGATTTCGGTAGCATCTGGCTGTTGCGCAACGAAGCCTTGCAACAATATATGACCGATGGACCTTCTGCCGACTATCAATGGGCAGGACTCTATGACTTGCGATTGGCATTGAGCCGACAAGGACTCTTGTTCCACCTCAACGAATATCTCTATACCGAAGACGAAAGCGATTTGCGAGCATCAGGTGTCAAGCAGTTTGACTATGTCAATCCTGCCAACCGCGAAGTGCAGATAGAGATGGAACGCGCCTGCACAGCACATCTGCGTGCTGTCAACGCCATGGTGGATACTACACAATACGAAGATATCGACTTCCAAGAACAGGAATTTGAGGTTGAAGCCTCGGTCGTTATCCCGGTTTTCAATCGTGCCAAGACCATCTGCGATGCTGTGAAGAGTGCATTGGCACAGAAAGCCGACTTCAATTTCAATGTGATTGTGGTGGACAACCATTCGACCGACGGTACAGGACAACTCCTGGCGGATATGGCAAAGGCCGATAAACGCCTCGTGGTCATCACTCCAAAACGTCATGATCTCGGTATTGGCGGATGCTGGAACGAAGCAATCAACAGCCAATGGTGTGGACGCTTTGCCGTACAGCTCGATAGCGACGACCTCTATTCGTCACCCGCTACGCTGAAAACTATCGTAGAAGCATTCTATAAGCAGAAGGCAGCCATGGTGATTGGTTCCTATCGCATGTGCGACTTTGAACTCAACACCTTACCGCCAGGACTTATCGATCATCACGAATGGACTGACGAAAACGGACCAAACAATGCACTCCGCATCAATGGACTCGGTGCGCCACGCGCCTTCTTTACCCCATTGCTCCGACAGGTGCAGTTCCCCAATACCTCGTATGGCGAAGACTATGCTCTCGGCTTGATGTTCTCGCGCCACTTCCGTATCGGACGTATCTTCACCGAACTGTATCTCTGCCGCCGTTGGGGGGGCAACTCAGACGCAGCACTATCTGTAGAGAAAATCAACGCCAACAATCTCTATAAAGACCGTCTGCGCACCATGGAATTGAAAGCACGCCAGCGGATGAACCAAGGACTGCACGACAGGATGGAGCAGTCTGCTCTGATGCGCTTCTTCAACCGACAATTGGCCGTGTGGGATGAAGTGTGCCAACGCTATCGCGAACTGACAAGAGTAGAGACTCGCGAACTGTTGGCCGACAATCTCTCGCTCCAAGTGCAATGGAATCCAGCGCGCATCCGATCTACAGGAGCGAAGATTGATGCTAAATCGTTGGCAGAAAGACCTTGCTTCCTCTGTCAGAAGAACAGACCCAAAGAACAGATGCACCATACAATCGATGGCGATTACGAACTCTTAGTCAATCCGTTCCCCATCCTCCCCATCCATTTCACACTACCTACCTTGCGCCATCAGCGACAAGCCATCCTGCCTATGTACGATGAACTGCTCCACCTGGTGTGCCAGCATCGTGATTTTACCTTATTATATAATGGACCGAAATGTGGCGCATCGGCACCTGATCATGCCCATCTGCAAGCCATCTGTAGCGGTAAGTTGCCGTTGCAACGTTCATGGCAACGACTCAGTCGCAGCTTGATAGAAGTGGTGAGCGATGGTGAAGAGGGCATCTGGCAGATACCCGAATATCCCGCAGCTGCATTCCTCGTGCGCAGCCATTGCGAAGAGCGAGGCTGCCAGTTGTTCCGTCGCTTGTATGACAGTTTGCCGATGCAGGCAGACGACACCGAACCGATGATGAATATCATAGCATGGAAACAAGGTGACGCAATCCTCTCTGTCGTATTGCCACGCAGAAAACATCGCCCAGACTGCTATACTGCAACAGGCGAACAACAATACATCATCAGTCCGGGTGCCGTAGATATGGGGGGACTCATCATCACACCACGTGAGGAGGACTTCCGTAAACTGACTCCAGAAAAGGCATCAGCCATCCTGCAGGAAGTGACTCTCACCCCCGATGAGGTGGCAGAAGCCATCCGCAAGATGAAAGAGGCAAGAGTCTCTACATCAACACAGAAGGAACACGGCGTACAGCCTGATGTCACCGTGGGAATTGTAAGCGGACAGAAAATCGCCTTTGCTCTCAACGCACCATATATGGCAAAAGGAGAACTCATAAAAGGCGAACAGGTAGTGGAATTTTCTGAAGGCGGAATCCTATGGCGAGGCATGCAATATCGCGAACTGACCTTCACACCACAAACCCCAACAGCGTCGTTCTCGCTCCATGATGTGACCATCGGTGTTAATTTCCATTGGGAACGAAAAGAGACACAGGTATTCCTCGGCACACTACGCCTTGTGGTCGAATCTGATAAGATAACAGCCATCAACCAACTGCCTGTGGAACGCTATCTGGCCAGCGTCATCTCCAGCGAGATGAAGGCAACGGCTGGTGTGGAACTGCTGAAAGCTCATGCCGTTATCTCCCGGTCATGGCTCTTAGCGCAGATGCGCAGACGGGAGGAAGCAGGACAACGCAAAGATGGTTTCTTCTCGTTTGTCAAGAAAGACGATGAACTCATCCGCTGGTACGACCGCGAAGACCATACCATCTTCGATGTTTGTGCCGACGACCATTGCCAACGCTATCAAGGCATCACCAAACAAACCAGTCCGGCTGTAGAACAAGCCTTGCAAGCCACACGAGGACAAATCCTATGTTATGGCGATGAGATATGTGACGCACGATTCTCGAAATGTTGCGGTGGAGTGACCGAGGAATTTCAGTATTGTTGGGAGGATACTCCGAAACCATATCTCGTTTCAGTAGAAGACCCCTTCTGCAACACCAACGATAAGGCCGTACTGGAACAAGTACTCAACGACTACGATCAAGAGACCAACGATTTCTATCGCTGGACCGTGGAGTATTCTACAGAGAAACTCTCCCAACTGGTCAGCGAGAAACTCAAAGAAGACTTCGGCACCATTACCGACCTCATTCCTTTAGAGCGAGGCAAGAGTGGACGTATATGGAAACTCAAAATAGTGGGTACGAAGAAAACCTTCACTATCGGTAAGGAACTTGAGATACGTCGGGCCCTCAGCGAGAGCCATCTCTATAGTTCTGCCTTCGATGTAGAGAAAACTGAAACAGGCTTCCGACTGCATGGACGCGGTTGGGGACACGGCGTCGGACTCTGTCAGATAGGAGCCGCCGTCATGGGACAACAAGGATATAAATACGATGAAATACTGCTTCACTACTATCGTGGAGCCGAAATTAAAAAGATATACTGATGTTACACAACAAACGAATGTCGCCGTGGACATGGGTTCCATCGCTCTATTTTGCCGAGGGAGTGCCTTATGTGGCTGTGATGACCATCTCACTCATCATGTACAAACGTCTCGGCTTGTCAAATGCCGATATCACACTCTACACTTCATGGCTCTATCTGCCATGGGTCATCAAACCGCTCTGGAGCCCGTTCGTGGATATACTCCGATCCAAACGCTGGTGGATAGTGGCGATGCAACTGCTCATCGGGGCAGCCTTGGCTGGTGTGGCGTTTACCATACCAGGTCCATGGTGGTTGCAAGGGTCGCTATGTTTCTTTTGGTTGATGGCGTTTGGTAGTGCTACCCACGATATTGCTGCCGACGGTTTCTATATGCTCGGTCTTGACCAACACGAACAGGCATTCTTTGTAGGAATCCGCTCCACCTTCTATCGCATAGCCACTATTGTGGCATCAGGACTGTTGGTAGGTCTTGCCGGTGTGTTACAGGTCCTCACTCGTAGTATTACCTATGCATGGAGTCTGGTATTTTATTTCATGGCAGGACTCTTCATCGCCTTATGGCTCTACCATAGTTGGGTATTACCACGCCCCAGCGAGGATAGCGATAAAGTGCGTCGTACTATGCGCCAGATAGCAGATGAGTTTGTGGCCACAGTGGTGACATTTTTTAGAAAACCGCAGATGTGGGTGGCTATCTGCTTCATGCTATTCTATCGTATGCCTGAAGGACTGTTGGCTAAGGTGTCGGCATTGTTCCTTGTTGACTCCGTACGCAATGGCGGACTCGGTCTTTCCGATGTGGAATACGGATTAGTGCAGGGCACAGTAGGAATCATCGGACTGACCCTCGGTGGAATACTCGGTGGAGTAGTGGCAAGTCGTGACGGATTGAAACGCTGGCTCTGGCCTATGGTAATGGCGATCACGTTGCCCGACCTTGTCTATGTCTATCTCTCCTATGCCTTACCCTCCAATCTGTTGATCATTGATATATGCGTCTTTGTTGAGCAGTTTGGCTATGGATTCGGCTTCTCTGCCTATATGCTATACCTTATATATTATAGCCGTGGCGACCATAAAACTTCCCACTATGCGCTGTGTACTGCCTTCATGGCTCTGTCGATGATGATACCGGGCATGTTTGCTGGAGCCCTGCAAGAGGCTGTGGGCTATCCTGTGTTCTTCCTCATCGTGATAGGGACTTGTTCGCTGACTTATATCGTGACGTGGTTTTTGAATGTTGATCCCGAATTTGGTAAGAAACAATCCTAATTCGTAAGAATACTAAAAAGAATAGAAAGCGGCAGGATTTCCCAATCGTGCCGCTTCTTTATTGATTGTGTTAATAATGGAAAAGAAATTTTGAAGTGGGACTCGTACAGCCACTTCATGCTTATCATTTGCAAAGATAGCAAAATTTAATCAAATACCCATGAAGAAAATTGTGAAAAAATCTATTCTATGATATTTATCATAAATCGACTAATAGATTCTTGTAGGACTCTATCTCTAAAATCGTGTTTCTGCGTTGAAGGGCAATAAGGGTTAAATATATTTTCCTACAGAAGAATAGGGGTTTCCCTATAGAAAAAAGGGAAATATGTTTTGTATTTCTCTCGATTTGCACTACCTTTGTTTCCAGAAACTAAACGATATATGATTATGAAACAAACATTGACTTACACCCTGATGGCCATCTGCACCATGTTTGTGATGACCAGTTGCGATTCGGATACCGATTTGGCATACGACCTCGATGGCGTATGGAGTGGAACACTTTCAAGCGAGTTTTATGACTATCGCTATGGTCAGCACATGACTGATACCTACGAAACAGAGATAACCTTTGTACAGGAAGGAGACTTCTCACGTGGTGGTACGGGGTATGAAATTGACTACAACCTCAACACAGGACGCAGTAGTCAGACTTATTTTGATTGGACGGTAAGAGGTGGCAAAATATATATTGACTACGATGATAATACAACCGTGGTAGTTCGCGACTATGATATCTACACTGTGGGTAGAACCCCACACTTCCGTGGATATTTCGACGATTACTATGATGGTTCAACACTCGCCGCTTTCAATCTGGTAAAGGTGACAAGAACAAGAGCTGCCGGAGACAGACAGTTTATCATGGTACCGAAAGATGAATTTAAATAATATCGTTATATAAGAGAAAAAGTAAAGAGGACCCAAACAGGCCCTCTTTTTTTCTCAGTCTTTATCCGACCTCAGTCTAATCCAAGAGGAATTTATATCCCCAATCCACCATTGAATGATACATCGACCGCCCTCGACTGTTGAATGCGTGAATGGGGTGGAACATCGTGTGTAACCCAGATGTTACCGCCTATCACACTATCGTGGCCAATAGTGATGCGTCCAAGTATCGAAGCATTGGAATATACTGTCACATGGTCTTCTATAATCGGGTGGCGTGGAACGTTAAGCACATTACCCTGCTCGTCGTATTTGAAACTCTTTGCACCAAGCGTAACACCCTGATAGAGCGTGACATGATGGCCGATAATACAGGTTTCGCCAATCACAACACCAGTGCCATGGTCAATAGCAAAATACTCTCCTATGGTAGCGCCGGGGTGTATGTCGATACCAGTCTTGGAGTGTGCTTGTTCGGTGATGATACGCGGTATGACGGGAATATTCTTCACGTGGAGGGCGTGGGCAATGCGATAGTGGGTCATGGCATTGACCACTGGATAACAGAAGATTACCTCACCGTAGGTTTCTGCGGCAGGATCGTTGTCGAACATGGCTTCCACATCGGTATAGAGCAGACGCTTCAGCTCTGGCAGTTCATCAATAAATTCTAAAGTCAGCGTCTCGGCTTTGCGTTGCACTTCCTCTTCACCCATCTGCTTGCAGAACTGTAGTCCACGGGCAATCTGTTCCTTCAACTCTTTGTATAGGTCTTCCATCTTTACACCGATATAATAGGAACGGATTTCCTCCTGTGGTTGTCGTTGGTAGAAATAGTCGCTGAAAATGATGCTTTTCACTAACGTCACAATGTTGCGCACACTCTCTACAGAGGGCAGGGGAGCGTTACCTTTCGGCATCATACTGTCTTCTTTCTCCGAATGTCGTGAGAGGATGCTGACATTCTTTAGCAGTATCTCATTAATGTTATCATTTGTCATTATTGTGCTGTATTTTGTTTTCAAAAGTGAATATTTCTTGCCGTTTTTATTTCATTTTATCTGCAAAGGTAAGCATTTCTCATCAAATATGTGCATAATACTCCTTTTATATTGCATTTTCTCTCAGCCTTTGTTGCTACAAAAATTGGTGTTTTTCTTATTTGATCGTTGCCTTTGACCTGCGGTCCAAGGTAGGCTGCACTTAACCTTTTGGTTTCCTTTCTCCTTGAAAGGCATAGTTCAAGCGAGCTTGACTCTGCACTTTCTTCGTTCGTCAGTTCGGAAATAAAAGAAAAACTTTGTTTCTCTTTGTATTTCTCTCGGTTTGCACTACCTTTGTAGCGATGAAGCGAGAAATACTAATTATTATGGTATGGTGCTTGACACTACTGACAACTTCTGCACAACCGGCAGGGGTGAGACTCGATACGCTTCAAGTGAAACATATCGATGGGCAAGGAGTGACACATACAGGAACAATTGTTTGTAATCATACAATAACAGATGACCTGCGTGAGATATTTGCAGAACTATACCGACAACGATATCCCATAGAACGCATTCGCCCTATCTCAGACTATGATAACGACGATGAACAATCCATGCGGGCCAATAATACTTCGTGTTATTGCTATCGCAAAGTGGCAGGAAGTAAAACACTCTCTAAACATGCGCGAGGATTAGCTATCGACATCAATCCTCTCTACAATCCATGCGTGCGACGCCGCAAAGATGGAACGCTCTATATACAACCTTCTACTGCCCGCAGATATGCAGACCGTCGGGCTTCCTTTCCCTATAAAATAACAGAACACGACCTATGCTATCGTCTGTTTCGTCAACATGGTTTTGTCTGGGGAGGACATTGGCGTACAGTAAAAGACTATCAACACTTCGAGAAATAGTCATGTTTTGCTATCTTAGGAGTTGCTTATCTTTCTATCATTTGCATAAGGTGATGCCGTAATCAACATTTTTTATGGAAATCACTATGAATATGATGTTTTCTTTGTCTTATTCTTAATTACTAAAATATAGTACCATTGTTATCTGGTAAAAATGAGACGGAGAGTGCCTTCTATTTGCCAGAAAGTAATAACTTATTTTATTAAACGATATGATACAACGTCACGAGATTTTACAGTAACCTTACGGACAATTTTGTTTTTTAAATTTGTTTTGCCCTCCATCTTATGTGTCCAAAGGTTATAGACTTTATATATGTTCGTATTGAAAGCTGTGCTCATTTTACTCACTTGCGAATCAATAAAATTGAAATCTTGCCAATTTAGTTCACACACAATGTTATTCTGTGTGGGATTAAGAATGGTGAAAGCCCAATCGCCACCAGCCAAAGGCTTAAACCAGAATTGTAGTCCATCACGGTCGCAATAGTGCAGACCTTGAATGCCAAGTGTGTCTTGATTGATTGCTATCATCTCCTTGTTCATAATAATATTGCGAGTAGCCTCACTCATGTTGCGTAGGTCGTTTCCAAGTATCAGTGGACTGGCCATCATACACCACATGGTAAAGTGGGCACGATCCTCGTTTTCTGTCATACCATTACCCACCTCCAGCATGTCGGGGTCGTTCCAGTATCCCTTGCCTGCGTACTGACGCAATGAGTCGTTGAATTGGATGCACTGCATCACACCAAACTGGGTGTAGCCTGGGAATACACGCAAAGAATCGAAATGACACCATATATCGGGTGTGGTACGCCATGAATGGCCAATCTCACGAGCCCATTTCCAAGGTTGACTATTGCCCCATTCGCACATACTTAGGAAAATAGGACGACCAGCAGAACGGAGAGCGTCGCTAATGAGTTGATATGCTCCTTGGGGATTCACATTGGTGGTATTACACCAGTCGTATTTCAGATAGTCCACTCCCCAACGGGCATATTGGATAGCATCTTGATATTCGTGTCCGAGTGATCCTGGTCTGCCTGCACAGGTTGCAGAGCCTGCATCACTATAGATGCCAAGTTTAAGCCCTTTGCTGTGAACATAGTCGGCCACGGCCTTTATGCCGTTTGGAAACTTTATCGGGTCGGCCTGAATAAACCCGTCGGCATCACGTTTCCCATGCCAGCAATCATCGATATTGATATAGGTATAACCCGCATCGCGTAGCCCTGTTTCTACCATCACATCAGCGATGCCCTTGATGATGTCCTCAGAGATATTACCTTGAAACTTGTTCCATGTGCTCCATCCCATTTGAGGGGTGTCTGCCAAATGTTCCCACTTCTGTGCCTTGCAAGGCATTGTCATCATGGTAAGTATGCCAATGATGACGATAAATTTGTTTGATAATTTCATAATAATATAATATTTGTTTAAGTTTCTAAAAAAACTGTTTTTGTTTCACTTTACTTGTGGGTAAGAATGTTATTTTGAAGAATGAACCAATATTTCTTGTAGTACGATGCCAGGATCGAGGAGATAGATGCGTAGTTTCTGACGGCCTGTCAAATTGATGGGAATGCAGCGCGAGGCATAGCCGCGAAGTACATTCCAACGCCATTCGGAGGTGAAATCATTGGCATGAATTGAATAAATAGTGGGAGTTGTGTTACCTAATTGTACTGCATAGCATATATCTCTGCCTTCATACGCATGTAGGGTAGGTAGCGTGCGAATCTCGATAGTGCTATCGTTCTCCTGCAAGTTGATTTCAAATTCTGCGTATGGAGCTTCCTGCAGATTGTCTTGCTTATATGATGGTGTGTCGAAGGGCATAACGAGTACACCATCGGTATAGCCTAATCCTTTCACTCGCAGAATATCACCTTGCGTATACTGAAAGAGCGAAGCGGGAATACGCAGACGAGGCTCTTTGACGAATGGAGGATAAAGACCGAGGTATATTTGGTCAATGCGGGCATCGGCTTTCAGGTTGGTGATGCAGATATGGTTGTCTCCTTTCTTGAGGTGTATCGTTCCTACACGGCTCCACATTGGTCCGACGTATGGTGCATGCCATACATTATTAATTGGGGTAGCAGAGGCAACAAAACTATCACTCTCTGTTTTAATTGTACAAAACTCGTTGTCCTTTGCTAGCTTGGAGAAATTATGGATAGGTGTAAGTGCTTCTATCCAGATAGGAATTTCTGAATTGACATCACTTACAATAGTGACGCCCTTGTTTGATAAGGCTTCGCTGACTGAGAGCAAACGAGCCTTTGTCCCGTTAGCAGCCTGTGCAATAAGCTCAGGTGTGGCTATAGGTTGTTCAATTTTCTCAGATCGGAACCAATGATAGGGTTGCCAGTTGAAGAATTGTTGCCATTTACCGTTTAAGATACCTTCATTATAATGGCGAGTCAAATCATTCAAACCGTCAAACATTTGTCTTACACGTTGGGCATCTGTCATTGCTCCAAGGCTATCGCCAACAGTAGCTCTTACCATACTACGACGCGCTAGGAGTTGGTATTCGTTGATCATTGCCGCACCACAAATAGAGTAGCTGACAAGTTCGAAGTATGCATCCTTAAGAGCATTTGGTATGCGAGAGGTTAGTTCGGTGGCATGTGCTGATAAGGCGCGCCATTCTGCAATGCGTTGCTCTATCTGCTCAGCACTGTAGTTGACAAACCATACATGAGCATCCTTACCAGCTGCTTGCAAGCGATAGTAGCCTGTTTGCATGTCGGCAATATCTTGTGCCACTTCGTTACCAAAAGTTTTTGTTGCCCAGTATTTTACATAGTTGTGCGCTTTGGAGGGACTCCAACGGTTGATATCCCAAGCCAATTCCATCACAAAAGAGATTTCCTTCTCAGCGGGTTTGATGTCACCCACGTTGAATACCCATATTTTGCGTGCGCCATAGGTATAGGCCTTAGTCAATTCCGTGCTTAAGAAGGCTGGCGAGAGTGGGCTTAGCCATATCCAACTGGCGGGATCGCCATGATAAGAGAGGTGATAGTAGATTCCTGCTCCTCCCTTGCGCTTCATCTCCTTAGGGTTACAAAGGTTTCGGCAGTAGCCGTGCTTATCGTCGCTCCAAAGTAGGGTGATGTCTTCTGGCACTTTCAGGCCGTTATGGTAGGCCTCTAATACCTCTTCGTAAGTGCAAAGCACTTGTGGTATCTCTTCGATTGGTTTGTTGATGTTGCGTTGTAATATATCTCGTTGGTCGTTGATAGCCTGTTGCATCAGGGACACACGTTCGGCAGTTGTATTGGCGCCCTCCATGGGATAGTCGTGAATGCCACGCAGACCGAGCGTATAGGTATTCTCATATTTTCCATTGGTTTTTACACGTGTCTCCCAGTAATCTTGCATTTTCTGACGATTGTTGATGTAGTTGAAGTCACCCATAGAACCAGGTTTTTCTTGTTCTACAGCCTTCCATTCACCTTCATTATTGCGCAATATCTGTTCGCAGTGTGACGACCCCATCACAATGGCATAGTCATCAGCTAATTGTGCATTATCAGGATTGGCATTAAAGGCTTGGGTTCCTGGGTGCATGGCAGGCCAGAGGTAGTTAGCTTTTAGGCGTAGCAGTAGTTCAAAGACCCGTACGTAGGTTTTAGGTCCTACCTTGCCATATTTTTTCTCGGCCCATCGTGCCCATCCACCAAAGCGTTCGTCATTGATGAAGATGCCTCGATATTGCACAGATGGTTCTTCTTGAATAAATGTCTTAGGCTCAATATATAATGCATCTTTGTGCGGTGGTATAATATCTGCCCACCAGTACCAAGGTGACACTCCGATTGCCTCGCTGAGTGATGTCAGTCCGAAAGCTGTTCCACGCCTATCACTACCTGCTATCACGAGCAACTGTCCACCATGTTTGGGACGTTTGATGGTTGTGATAACAAACGACTCCCATTTGCCAGTGATGGAAGATACGTCGATAATCTTCAGTCTGACCAGTTCGTCTATCAGACGGCTTTTTCCGATAGTTCCTACGGCTACAGCTCCTCCCTTTGGGATGTTTTTGAGTGATGTCGTTTTCACAACTCTGGGGTGTTTGCCTGTGACGCGTTCAATATCATCGGCCAGCATATTTGCGGTAATATTTACGACTTTATACTCTTTAGTATCGGTATATATCACAGCTTCGCTTAAAGGGAAATAATCTTGTATTCTGGCCTCTGAAACGGCTGGCATGCTCTTTTTGACAGGTAGATTTGTTGTCACGTTTAGGTGGTTGCTGATGTGTGGTATTGCTTGATTAACTGGTGGCATGTGGGAAGTCCCAGGTGTTTGGGCATCCGATGGCATGACAACGATGATAATCAATAGTAATAAGACAAACAGTTTTAGTTTCATACGTGATGAAGATTATATATATTGACTACAAAGTTAAGAAAAAAAAACAAGAACTACAAGCAAATACCATTATCTATGCTAAAAAAATATATATGTGCCCAAAGCCGCAGTTGTTGTATATAAAACGCTGAGGGGTAGAAGCAATATGCTGACAAAATTGTTGATTGCTAATTTAACGATGAGATTATTTGAAATTATTGCTGGCTACTAGAACTTTTGCAAACAACATATATTGGGGCAGATACTTCTCACGAGGTATCAGTCCTTTGGTTTATCTTTGTTTTTGTTAGAAATAATAATATCATGAGCGAAGATAGTCATTTTACTGGACAACAATAAAAAAACATCATTTCATTTGCTGAATTCAAAATAAAATCCTACTTTTGTTGCTTGTCAAAATGTGGGTAAAGTAGAAATCATAATGAATAAGATGAAAAATATGGCAGTTGTTGTGTGCTTAGCTATGTGTCTTGGTACACGAGGACAAAATGAGATAAACGTAAAAAGCCTGGCAGAAGGGGACTTGCTCTTCTGCGTGGCAGAAAACGGTAATAACATTACCGATGTGACAACAGGACTTGATGGAAAACAAATAGATCATGTGGCGATTTTCCATAAATACAAGGGGGCGGCATTTGCACTTGAGGCGATACACCAAGGGGTGTGCCTCACTCCAATAGATAGTTTTATGGCAAGGCGACAGACTGTGGTGGTGGCGCAACTCAAAGATACTACTGGTGTGGCACGCTCGGTGGAACGGGCTATGCAGTTTATCGGTACACCATACGACTTCAATTTTATGCCGTCAGATAGTGCGATGTATTGTAGCGAACTGGTGCAAAAATGCTATAGGACACCACATGGTGAACTGGTGTTTAATCCCATCCCCATGTCGTTTCATGACAAGACGGGAAAAGTGACTGCCTATTGGAAGGAGTATTATGGTCGCCAGGGTTTGGAAGTTCCGGAAGGAAAGCCTGGAAGTAATCCGGGAAACTTGTCGAGAAGTGAAAAGATTGTTGTTCGGGGGAAACTGCGACAATAGCCAGTTGATATCAAATTGCTCCATAATCGAAAAGGTTTTAGTTTTTGTAAAAATTTCGCTCACTACTACCATTTATATCGATGTATAAACGGAGTTGCTGATGTTTATCATCACTTTTTCATACCTTGATAACATTTTTATCAAATGTTGGATAATACTTTTGTCAAACGTTGGATAATACCTTTATCAAACGTTGGATAATACTTTTGTCAAACGTTGGATAATACTTTTGTCAAACGTTGGATAATACTTTTGTCAAACGTTGATAATACCTTTGTCAAACGTTGATAATACCTTTGTCAAACGTTAGAAAATACTCTTGCCAAACAATGGAAATACCTTGGTAAAACGTTGTCTTAAAGAATATCAATCTGTTATGTTCCTAAACGACATTCTTTATTTTTATGGATAGTTTATGAGCATCGCGGATACGCCTACGAAACTGCAGCTCAAGTGGTGACAAAGAGTGACAATAGCTTTCTCAAATGTTTATGCTGATGAGGCTACTCGGTGAGATGATTGGTTGATAGGGATGTATTTGTGATGAGGAAATGAAAATCCCAAGCGTCATGGACTTCAATAAGCAGAAGCCATGCGCTTGGGATGGGGGATAAAGGACAAACGGCTATCGGATGAACAGCAGTTCGCGGTATTTGGGTAGCGTCCATAGTCCATCCTCAACAATCATTTCGAGATGGTCTATCTCGTAACGGATGGCATCCATATGAGGTTCTACAGTATCGTGATAGGCGATGGCACGCTGTTGGATGGACTCGATATGATTGGCTACACGACGGGCATCGGTTAGTTCTTCTACCAGTTGTTCAATCTTCTCGGTGCGCTCTGCAATCTCTTCAATAAGTTTCATATTGCGTGAGGAGAGTCTGTCGGCCTTTTCTGCACTAAAGACGTCTTTCATGCCCTGCACGTTTTTAATGAGTTTGCTTTGGTAGTGGGTAGAGACAGGGATGATGTGGTTCATGGCGAGGTCGCCCAATACGCGTGCTTCAATCTGCACAGTCTTGACATACATCTCCCATTTTACTTCGTTGCGAGCTTCAAGTTCTTTGCGGTTCATGACCTTAGTCTGTTCGAACATGCGGACGCTCGACTCGTCGAGGTAGCGCTCGAATATGATGGGACATGACTTTTCGACGTCGAGACCACGTTGACGTGCCTCTTCTACCCATTCGTCGGAATAGCCGTTGCCATCGAAGCGCACGGGTTTGCAGGTGCGTATATCTTCGCGTAGCACATCGAGAATAGCAGAAATTTTGTTTTCGCCCTTGTTGATGAGTGCATCGACACGCTGTTTGAAAGATACGAGGGCTTCTGCCATCGCTGCATTGAGTGCTATCATGGCCGAGGCGCAGTTGGCTGCGGAACCGGGAGCACGGAATTCAAAGCGATTGCCGGTGAAAGCAAAAGGCGATGTGCGGTTGCGGTCGGTATTGTCGATGATGAGGTCTGGAATCTGTGGAATATCTATTTCCATGCCCTGTTTGCCCTTTAGGTTGAAGAGCTCGTTTTTCTCACTCTTTTCGATATGGTCGAGGAGTTCGTTGAGTTGCTTGCCCAAGAATGACGAGATAATGGCAGGTGGTGCTTCGTTGCCACCCAAGCGGTGGGCATTTGTGGCACTCATAATAGATGCTTTCAACAGTCCGTTATGATGAAAAACAGCCATCAAGGTCTCAACGATGAAGGTGACGAAGCGCAGATTCTCCTCAGGAGTCTTAGCTGGTGCGTGGAGTAGTATACCATTATTGGCAGACAAGCTCCAGTTGTTGTGCTTGCCCGATCCGTTGATGCCGTCAAAGGGCTTCTCGTGGAGCAACACTCGGAATCCGTGTTTGCGGGCCACCCTTTTCATGAGCGACATGAGCAGCATGTTGTGATCGACAGCCAGATTGCACTCTTCAAAGATGGGGGCTAATTCAAACTGGTTGGGGGCAACCTCGTTATGGCGGGTCTTTACAGGGATGGCCAGTTCGAGAGCTTGTATCTCAAGGTCTTTCATAAAAGCCTGTACGCGGTCGGGGATGGTTCCGAAATAGTGGTCATCCATCTGTTGGTTTTTCGCACTCTCATGTCCCATTAGGGTGCGACCTGTCATTAGTAGGTCAGGACGTGCAGAATAGAGTCCTTCGTCAACAAGGAAATACTCTTGTTCCCAACCCAGATTGACCTGCACTTTATTGACATCGTCATAGAAATACTGGCAGACATCTGTTGCAGCTTTGTCTACGGCATGGATAGATCGTAATAGCGGAGCCTTATAGTCGAGGGCTTCGCCAGTATAGGCAATGAAGATGGTGGGGATACAGAGTGTGTCGTCGATGATGAACACCGGACTTGTGGGGTCCCAGGCAGAATAGCCTCGTGCCTCGAATGTGTTTCTGATACCGCCATTGGGGAAAGAAGAGGCGTCTGGTTCCTGTTGTACCAACAGTTTTCCTGAGAATTTTTCTATCATTCCGCCTTTGCCATCGTGTTCTACGAAGGCATCGTGTTTCTCGGCAGTTCCTTCGGTGAGTGGCTGAAACCAGTGGGTATAGTGGGTTACCCCCATCTCTTTTGCCCATTGTTTCATGCCAGCCGCTACGGCATCGGCTATGGAACGGTCCAATCGGGCGCCGTTGTCCATCACGTCGATCATCTTGTTGTAGATGTCGGCAGGTAGGTATTTATACATCTTTTGTCGGCTGAATACGTATTTGCCGAAATACTCTGATGGTCTCTCGCTTGGTGCCTCCACATCGAGTGCATGCTTCTTGAAGGCTTCTTCTACCACTTGGAATCTTAGATTGTTTGCCATATTCTGTTTGGGTTGTTTGTTGTTTGCTTGTTGAAGAGAGTTGATTGTCAGTCGATGAACCGTTTGATGATATCATCGTAATGGTCTATGCGTCGGTCGCGAAGGAAGGGCCACCAACGGCGTACCTGTTCGGAGCGTTGCAGGTTGACATCGATAATGGCTGTGGTTTCGCTGTCGCGTGGTGCTTCGTAGAGCAGTTCACCTTGCGGGCCGGCAACAAACGAGGTGCCCCAGAACTGTATTCCGTTGGTTTGTTTGCTGGGGTCTGGTTCGTGGCCGGTACGATTGACGGTCACTATGGGTAGTCCGTTGGCTACTGCGTGGCCACGTTGTACGGTTTGCCAAGCCATGCGTTGACGTTCTTGCTCATCGGGTGTGTCGCTACTCTCGTAACCGATGGCGGTAGGATAGATCAGCATATCTGCTCCCTGTAGTGCCATCAGGCGTGCTGCTTCAGGATACCATTGGTCCCAGCAAACCAGTACGCCAAGTCGGCCTACAGAGGTCTGGATGGGGTGGAACCCCAAATCGCCTGGTGTGAAATAGAATTTCTCGTAGTATGCTGGGTCATCGGGGATATGCATTTTGCGGTATTTTCCTGCTATAGAACCATCTTTCTCTAATACTACTGCCGTGTTGTGATAGAGTCCGGGTGCACGTCGTTCAAACAAAGAGGTGACGATGACCACTTGGAGTTCGCGTGCCAATGCTCCGAAGAAATCGGTAGAAGGGCCTGGGATGGTTTCTGCCAAGTCGAATAGATCGACATTCTCGGTCTGACAGAAGTATAGCGAATTGTGGAGTTCCTGCAGAACGATGAGTTCTGCACCCTGTTTGGCGAGCGAACGTATGCTCTCTGCCAGTCGTTGGCGGTTGTCTTGTATGTCCGCTGTATTGTGCTGTTGAATGATTCCTGTTTTCATCTTAGTAATACTGCATGGTGCAACAATGTAACGATCCGTGTTGCCGGATGACAGCGCGACAGTCGATACCAATGATTTCTCTATCTGGGAAGGCCTTGCCGATGGTGCTTATGGCTTCTTGGTCAAGGTCCGGTTGGTTGTAGGTGGGTACGAGGACGGCGCCATTTATCACCAGGTAGTTGGCATAGGTGGCAGGTAGTCGCTCGCCATCATCATAGATGGGACGTGGCATGGGTAATCGGAGCAATCGGTAGGGATGTCCGTCGATGGTGCGTAGCTGCTGGAGTTCTTGCTCCATGAGCAACAGGTCGGGATGTTCGTCGTCGGCCCCTATATATAATAAGGTGTCGTTAGGAGCTATGCGTACCAGTGTATCAATATGTCCATCGGTATCGTCACCTATGAGCGAACCATGGTTGATCCAGACGATGCGTTCTGCTCCGAGCCATTCTTTCAGTTGTTGTTCTATCTCTTGTTGTGTAAGAGGTTGGTTGCGATGTGGCGCCATCAGGCAACAGGTGGTAGTGAAGATAGTGCCTTTGCCATCGCTTTCAATACTACCGCCCTCAAGAACGAAATCGAGGTGTGACTCGTAAATGCCTTTCACCAGCTGTTGTTCGTAGAGTTGTCGGTTGATATCGTTGTCGAGTTCTGCGGCAAATTTCTCGCCCCATCCGTTGAATTTAAAGTCGAGCAGAATCAGTTGGCCGTTTTCTTCTACGGTAATGAAACCATGGTCGCGTGCCCATGTGTCGTTGTGTGGTATGTCATCGACTACGATAACGGTTTCTCTGCTTTCTATTTCTCGCTTCATTTCCTCATATACTGCGGTGATTTCTGGCAGTATAGGAGCCCAGTCTGTATCTTTGTGAGGCCATGTCAGTTGTACCGCACTTTGCGGTTCCCATTCGGCCAACATTCGTCTCTTACTTTTTATCATGAGTGCAAAGGTAGTGCAAATCGGGAGAAGTACAAAAGAAAATCACGAATATATTTGGCTTTTTATTCACTATATTGTATCTTTGCCATCAAAAAAACAACCGATGTTAGAATTACACCATGTAAAGATTGACGGACTCTTGGCTGATTGCTCGCTGACAGTGGGCGATGGTGAGATGGTTGGTATATATGGTGAAGCAGGGACAGGAAAGACCACTTTGCTTCGGGCTGTGCTCGGGATGGTGTCTATCGACGGAGGGCATATCAGTATCGATGGCGAATTGCTAACTCCATTGTCGGCTCCTTTTTTTCGGCGCGCTACAGCTTATGTGCCGCAACAACTGTCGCTGGTAGAGGGCTATGATACAATAGCACAATGTGACGCAACGGTAAATTCGCTGAAAATCAATAGTCGAGAAACTTCAGTACAAGAATCTTCTCAAGGTGAAGAAGATGGTCGGACTTGGTCGCAACTTACTGCAGACGAGCAGTTTCTGTCGCTTGTGCATCGTGCCGTTGGCTTGCGAAAGACGCTCGTCGTTGTGGATGAACCTTCGTCACAAATATCAGAAGCAACACGACAGACAGCAGACAAAATGCTTTTGGAAGCAGCTCGCAACGGAGCATCGGTATTGGTTGTTAACCCCCTAATTGCTCAAAAGCAGATACAACTATGAATAGTATCATCTTTCAGTTGTTGGCCGGACTCATGCTGTTGGCCATTCCGTTGACCGTCTTTTATAAGAACGACCGCCGACTACTCTATCGTCTGCTCACTACAATAGGTTGTTGGGCTATTGCCATGTTGGTGCTGGTCGTGGTATTTAATTTTGTGTTTCAATCAGCCGTATGGTGGCTTGACGTTCTGTTGCTACTATTGTTGGAGGTTATAGTAACGATGGTTTATTGCCGAAAAAAGTGGCTTGTTGTACCAATATTAATAGGAGTGGTTCCTGTTACGTTTATTGTGGGGCTTCTGGTGATGGTGATTATGGGTCAGAATCCCTTCGGTAATATTTGGTTTTGGGTGCCTGTAATGGCTCTGCTTCATGGCGAAGCCTTGAGAGCGAGTAGGAGTGGGTTACTCACTTATGCTTTTAATCGCAAGGTACATGCCAGTATGTTTGAGTATTTGCAGGGAAATGGTGCAACGCAAACAGAAGCCTTGCGCCCATTTCTGGTGCGAGCTATGAGTAAAGCACTTAATCCGTTGCTGACCAAGATGCGCGATACTGGACTCGTGGCAGTTCCTGCAATACTTTGTGTGTTGATGCTCAGTGGGATGCCTCCAATACAGGCAGGTATTTTCGCTGTAGTAGCCACTATTGGAATGGTGTGTTGCTCGGTGTTGTCGATACTGCTTTCTGTTATGGTCTATGAGTGGCTTCGACGCTGAGTGAGGCAGATGGAATATTGATATAGCATAAATAAACGGTATGGAAAACTAAAAAAAAAGCATGGGTTATTGTAATTCCATGAATTTTTTGTAATTTTGCAGACCTAAACAAAGTATAGTAATTTCAATACAAGCAATACAATGGGAGGTTTTTTCGGTACGATCTCGACTAAGGACTGTGTAAACGATGTGTTTTACGGTACAGACTACAATTCGCACTTAGGAACCAAACGCGCAGGATTGGTGACTTTTGATGAGGAAAGCGGTTTTCACCGCTCTATCCACTCGTTGGAACGCCAATATTTCCGTTCGCGTTTCGAAGATGAACTTGACGACTTTAAGGGGCATCAGGGACTGGGTGTTATTAGTGATACAGATCCACAACCCATCATCATCAACTCCCATTTGGGACGTTATGCAGTGGTCACAGTGGCCAAAATCAATAATCTTAGAGAAATAGCTGATGAACTGTTGGCCAACCGCATGCACCTTAGTGAAATGTCGGCGAATGTCATCAACCAGACAGAACTCGTGGCATTGCTTATCAATATGGGAGACTCGTTTGTGGATGGTATCAATAAGGTTTATCAGAAAATACAGGGCTCGTGCTCGATGTTGATTCTTACCGAAGATGGTATTATTGCCGCACGCGACTTCCTTGGACGTACCCCTATCGTTATAGGAAAACGTGATGATGCCTATGCAGTATCAAGCGAAACGACAAGTTTTCCCAATCTTGACTATCAAGTACTGCGCGATGTAGGTCCGGGAGAAATCGTAAAACTGCGTGCCGACGGTATCGAAGTGTTGCAAAAACCTATGAGCCGTTGTCAGATATGCTCGTTCCTGTGGGTGTATTACGGATTTCCTGCCAGCGACTATGAAGGAATCAATACTGAAGCAGTACGCGAGAAGAACGGACGCATTGTGGGTGAGAAGGATACTGAAGTGGAAGCCGACCTCGTTTGTGGTATTCCCGATTCGGGAGTAGGAATGGCACTTGGTTACTCACACGGAAAGAAAGTACCATACAAGCGTGCTGTATTGAAATATACTCCAACATGGCCACGTTCGTTTACTCCTGGCAACCAGAAACGTCGTGACTTGGTGGCACGCATGAAACTCATTCCCAACCCTGCCATTTTGAAGGATCAACGTGTTGTTTTCTGTGATGACTCTATCGTACGTGGTACCCAGTTACGCGACAATGTGCGTACCTTCTTCGATAATGGTGCAAAGGAAGTACATGTACGTATCTCTTGCCCACCATTGGTGTATGGTTGTCCGTTTATCGGTTTTACCTCACAGAAGAGCCCTCTTGAACTCATTACCCGTCGCATCATCAAGGATTTTGAGGGCGATGAAAATGCAAAACTGGCAGAGTATGCAAAAACAGATTCACCAGAATACAAGCGCATGGTGCAGGAAATAGCCAAGCAACTGGGACTGACGAGTCTGAAATTTGCTCATGTGGAAGATCTTGTCGAATCTATCGGATTGCCCAAAGATCGGGTCTGCACCCATTGTTTTGATGGTAGTAGCTATTGTCATGAGCATGACAATGATCCAGAATAATCGTTAAAAAATGATAATGTTCATCGGAAGGACTATGTCTTTCCGATGAAAAACAGTAACTTTGCATATTGATAAAATATCATAGAAGCGTGAAAATACAGCAAGTGCTTGACGCCCTTGAACAGTTCGCGCCTCTGCCCTTACAGGAAAGTTGGGATAATGCTGGCCTGCAAGTTGGATTGACAGAGGCGGAGGTTTCAGGGGCATTATTGTGTCTTGACGTCAACGAAAAAATTGTTGATGAGGCAATAGAAAAAGGGTGTAACCTGATTATCAGTCATCATCCACTCTTGTTTCGTGGACTGAAGCAGATTTGTGGTGCAGATTATGTGCAGCGTACGGTAATGAAAGCCATAGAGCGACATATCGTTATCGCATCGATGCATACTAATATGGATAATGCCAGAAATGGTGTCAACTGGAAAATTGCAGAACGATTGGGGCTTAAGGAAGTGAAATTTCTCCAAGCTAATGGTGAGGCTGACAGCGCACAATCGGGTAGTGGAGTGATAGGCCTGTTGCCCGAAGCCATGGTTGCCGATGATTTCGTCTTGTTGGTGAAACGACAGTTTGACGTGGAATGTGCGCTCTGCAATGAGCTATTGGGACGTCCAATCCGCAAGGTAGCTCTATGCGGAGGAGCAGGTGACTTCTTGCTTGATGAGGCTGTGAACCAACAGGCTGATGCCTTTATCACAGGAGAAATGCACTATCATCAGTATTTCGGATATGAGCAGAGAATCCAGATATGTGTCATAGGACATTATCAGAGCGAACAGTTTACAAGTGAAATATTCCAAGATGTGATACAACGTCAATATCCTGATGTAAAGACATTTATAGCAGAAACAAATACAAATCCAATTATATATCTATAAGCAAATGGCAAAAAAAGATCCATCAGAAATGCCGGTAGAAGAACGTCTGAAGACGCTCTATCAGTTGCAGACTACGCTTTCGGCTATCGACGAGAAGCGTGCGTTGAGAGGTGAACTACCTTTGGAAGTACAGGACCTGGAAGATGAAATCGAAGGATTGACAACTCGTATCGAGAAAATCCAGGCAGATATCAATGAGTATGAGACTGCCATCGTACAGAAAAAAGGCGATATCGAAAACGCCAAAGTCAGCGTGGAACGTTACAAAAAGCAGTTGGACGAGGTTAAGAACAACCGCGAATATGACACTCTGACAAAAGAAATCGAATTTCAGGAACTTGAAATCGAACTCTGTAATAAGAAAATCAGAGAGGCTCAGAATCGTGTGACAGAGAAGAAAGAGGAGCTCGCTGTCAATAAGGAAAACATCGAAGACCGTCGTCAGGCCTTGGAAGTGAAGAAGAACGAACTCGACGAGATCATGGACGAAACTCGTGCAGAGGAAGAAAAACTGAAAATTAAGGTGAAAGACCTTGAGGCTAAGATTGAACCACGTCTCCTTTCTTCATTCAAGCGTATCCGTAAAAACGCTCGCAACGGTCTCGGTATTGTTTATGTGCAGCGTGATGCCTGCGGTGGTTGCTTCAATAAGATTCCACCTCAGCGTCAGCTCGACATCAAAATGCATAAGAAAATTATCGTTTGTGAGTATTGTGGACGTATCCTCGTAGATTCGGAATTGGCTGGTGTTAAGACCGTTACTCCAAAAGCAGAGGAGAAGAAACCCCGCAAGCGTGCTATCCGCAAAACCACGAAGAAGGTTGCTGATGCCAACGATGAGGCTTAATACAAGTCCTAATTCGTTGATAAAATAAAAGGCGCAGAATAATCTGCGCCTTTTGTCTTATTTATGAATTGGGGAAAATAAACTGGTCTTATGAGCTAAATATGAAAATCCTATAAATCTTCATAGTTAGGAATGTCAGGCAGGATGCTGTAGCATCGATGCTCATAGTCCATGCGACAACAGAAGTGTTGCATGCCATTGCTAATCATTAGATAGTCAACATGTAGTAAAAGGTTGTAGGACGAAACTTGGTCGAACACCTTCTGACTTAACGCAACAGTAGGGGCTTTATACTCGATTATCATCATGGGTTGGGCCTGCTTATTGTATAGGATAGAGTCACAACGTAGGCGCTTGCTACCGCATTGTAGCGCAATCTCGTTGCCTAATAATCCTTTGGGGTAGCCTTTTTCTGTCACCAACCAATGTACAAAATGCTGGCGGACCCATTCTTCTGGGGTCAGCTTTACATAGCGACGACGAAGAAAGTCGAATATCTCCGGTTTTTCGCGAGTGCCACCCAACTGGATGGGAAATGAGGGAAGGTTTAATTGAAACATATTGCAAACTTACCGCTTTTTTTCTTGATATTGAAGAAATATCTGAGAAAATTAAATATCTATGAAGAAAAAAGATAGAAACACAAAATAAATGAGTAATTTTGCAGCAATTAAGCACCTAATGAACATTCGAAGGATCATTCTAATGGCCGGAATCGTTGTGCAGGCTCAATGTACTACGATGGCTCTTGCTGGAAACAGTAATGACAGACAGGTTGATTCCATTCACCACGCTATATTGTCGCTCGAAGGACAAGCGCTGTTGGATGCCTATCGGCATGTGTATTATGTTCAAATCTATTCAGGTGATAATGAGCGGCAAACCATTGCTCAAATGCAGCGAGAGGCAGAATTGCAAGATAATATTCCAATGCGCTGTTTGGCAAAGGCGGCTCTTGTCAACTACTATGTATTCAAGGACGGATGTGCCGATTCATTGCGGCATGTGTTTCCTGAGACACACCACTTCCTGCGTCAACAGAAGAGCTGGAACTACTATTACTCGACATGGTCTCTGTGGGCTAATTTCCTTATTTTCGCCAATGAAGGCAGTAAAGCGCAGAATGAGGTGCGCAATATGTATGAAGATGCCAAGAAGAGAAATAATATATATGGCATAGGATTGGCGTAGTATGTACTGGCAAACCTATATCGTAATATGGGTGAAAACAAAGAGGCTATACGCAACTATAAGCAGTGCATACAGACCTTGAGTAATATCGAGTCTTATCATGCGGCTCTTATCTGTATATATCCATTCTATTGTGGGGCATTGGCAGATGAAAAACTCTATGGTGATTTGAAGGATGCTACGGAACGTTGGCAACAAATACGCCATATATATAAGGAGAAATTGGGCGTCTCTGAAGAATGTTTGAGTAAATCACCCAACTATGTGTATTTCTGTTTGGTGCGCGCTATAGTGCTCATAGAAGAACATCGGGTGTCAGAAGCATTGAAGATCTTGTCAGGAGCCGAGCGTATCACTCGTAATCGTTCGGATTATGTACGGCGTGATGTGCTTTACCGTATGGCAGAATTATATATCAATGAAGGTGATTATCAGAAAGCCCTTCATTATAATAGTATGGCTGATAGCTGCCGTTCACTATTACTTCATTATATGGGTGATCAGCTGCGCGTAGTGCGACAAAGGGCAGATATATATTTTCGAATGGGAAATTGTGAAAAGACTGCTGTAATCCTGCGAAGTGTGATGGATTCTGTTGATGAGAGAAATCTGATAGAAACTCGTAATCAACTTAATGAGCTTAATGCACACTATCAGATAGATAGGCTACGACAGGAACAACAACAGGACAAGGAACATACCATCTATGCTTTTTTTACTTTGGTTATTGTGTGCATGTTGTTGCTTGTTGCCGTTGTGGTTTTCTTTATGCACCGTATTCATAAGAAAAATGCCCAGTTGCTGGTAGTGCTTGACCGTTCGAAAGAAAGTACTCGTATGAAGGATTCTTTTGTCAAGCATATCAGTCATGAGTTGCGCACACCACTTCATATCATTACGGGATTTTCGCAGGTTATGGCAAATCCTGACTATTCACTCAGTACTGAGGCGCGAAAAGATGTGGTGAAACGAATCACCGATAACACCCAGTTGATAACAAGTCTGATTAATGAGCTCCTCGAGTTGTCTGACGAAGAGAGTCGGCATAACTATGCTCCCGACGATGAGATCGATGTAAAAAGGGTTTGTGATGAGATGATTCGCCAATTGGAACAGGCAGATAAAGGACGTTTGCAGGTGCATTATAGAATTGATGTGGACGATGATTTTATGATACATAACAATCTTGTAGGACTCAAGAAAATACTATGGCACTTGGGAAACAATAGTCTGAAATTCACAGAAAACGGTAGTGTGTAGGGTGTCATACAAAACTTTCTACCGATAAGAAATGGGTGGAGTTTCATATGAGTGATACGGGTATAGGTATTCCTGAAGAACTGCGTGAACGTATCTTTGAGAAATTCTATAAGATTGATCCCTTTAAGAAAGGACTTGGACTTGGACTTTCTGTTGCGCGACATATTGCAGAACAAATGGGAGGAACGTTGGCTTTTGATCGTGAATACGAAGGCCCTGGAACGTGTTTCGTAATAAATAAGGTACGTTGTATTCTTTCCTAATAGGGGATCTCGCTCGCTTATTCGTACCTCAGCATCTGCGATGCTCGGTACTCACGCTCGGAAAAACAAAATATAATTTGGTTTTTCGCTCGCTTATTCGTACCTTTGTAAGCAATATGGCACAAGAGAAAGTGACTTATGAGAATGTAATGCGCGACCTGAAAGCGCGTAAGTTTAAGCCTGTCTATTATCTGATGGGTGATGAAGCTTATTATATCGACAAGATTGCAGACTGGATTGCTGATAATGTACTCCTGCCTGAAGAGCGTGATTTCAATCAAACAGTATTGTTTGGATCAGATGTCAACGCTGCACAGATTGTAGATGCTGCCAAACGCTATCCTATGATGGCAGAACATCAGGTCATTATAGTTAAAGAGGCACAGAATGTAAAAGATACTGAGCCGTTAGAACGCTATTTTAAGTCACCCATGTCTTCCACAATTCTTGTGATGTGCCATAAAAACGGTACTGTGGATGGACGAAAACGCGAATATGTGAAAGCTATCCGTGATGCTGGTGTGCTTTTTGAGAGTCAAAAGCTCAAAGACCGAGATTTGCCAGCGTTCATCGAAAAGTATCTTAATGAACGCAATGCATCCATTGATCCTAAATCAACTCAAATTATTGCCGACTATATTGGAGCAGATCTTCATAGATTGGTGGGGGAACTCAATAAGGTGCTTGTTTCGTTGCCTGAATCCAATCGAAGGGTAACACCTCAGGTGGTGGAAGACCAAATAGGGGTGAGCAAGGACTTCAATGTGTTTGAATTGAAGAATGCTATTATTAACCGCGATGTGTTTAAGGCAAACCAGATAATGAATTATTTTGACAACAATCCAAAGAGTGGGGGGCTCTACTCTGTTCTCCCATTTCTCTTCAATTATTTCCAAAATCTCATGATTGCCTATTATTGTCCAGATCGAGGCAATAGAGATGCTATTGCACAATGGCTGGAAATGCGTAATGCGTGGGGGGCTAACGACTATATCACGGGTATGCGAAATTATACCGCAATGAAGGTTTTCCAGATAATTTCCAAGATTAGAGAGATTGACGCAAAAACCAAAGGTCTGGATAACCCTAATACGCCTCCGGAAGAGCTTGCAAAGGAGTTAATCTTCTATATTTTACACTAAAAAAGAGCCTTTTTGAGGCTCTTTTTTTCTATTTCACAGTTTTTTGAATACATAAAAAAAAGGCCTGAAACGCTGATTCTGACTCATCTTTCTGGCTTTTTTCCCCTCTGAGAATCGCGTATTTTTGAGCATTTCAGACCTCTGTTCACAATTCATCCAAAATAAAAAAAACTGCGTTTTTGGGAAGTTCAAAATTTGGCGTTAACGTTTATTTTTATTTTGCTTTGTAAATATCAAAATCAAAACATGATGCAATTTTGGTTCAAATTTACAATTTACAAACATAAATATCGAAATTTAACCATCAGTTTTGAGGTTTGAATTTCAATATTAAAACTTAAAACTTGCAGTATCAAAATCAATATTGATATTTATACATGATTAAGATATATAAATAACATGCTTAAACTCAGTATTTTATGTAAAATACAACAAGGAACCAATAAAAAATTATGTAGTTTTTGCCTACTTAACATTGCATAGAGGCTTTCTTCTGAGCATATTTTCGTAAATAACACAATAGTAGCCATATAGTTAAGAAAAAACGCTAAAATCGTGCGGGATATCACTTTTAGTACTTGAAATTTTGGTTTTAAAATCAAAATCTAAAAACAACCCCTTCGATGCTTTGGAGCTTTAAATTCTGAATTTGAAAGCTATAATTTTAAAACACAAATTCCTTCTACATTTGTTGTGTATCTCAAAAATTCTGTTTACCTTTGTAAACCGAATCCAAAATACTAATTTTGCACTAAAATCATACCTTATGGAGATGAAAGATCGCATCAGGCTCGTCATGGAAGAGCAGCATATGAGTCAACAAGTGTTCGCCGACTTCGTTGGATTGTCGGCTGCAACATTGAGCAGTATATTCAATGGACGTACCCGTCCTACCCTTAACATTGTCGAGGCCATCAAAAAGAAGATACCTGTTATAAACACCGACTGGTTGTTGATGGGTATCGGAGATATGCATATAGGTGCCTCTTCAGAACCTGTCGATAGCTCTTTATCAGCCACTTCCACCCCATCGGAGCCAACATTAGATTTTGATTCTGCAGTTCAAGATCGTGCAGAACCGGCTTATCAACATAGTTATTCACATGGTGTAAAAAGTACACGATTGGATTTTTCTGCATGTGATATGAAAAACATTGACAGACAACCGCGCAAGGTTACAGAGATTCGCGTTTATTATGATGATCAGACCTACGAGACCTTTGTACCTGCGAAATCGAAATGATGAGTGATTATTTATCAGTTTAAGTCCATAGAATATGTTATTCAAGTAGTGGCTTAAGAGATTTTATACGAATCATAACAGTCCCCAACCGATTGCTGCTAAGGTGTCGATTGGGGATTGGATTTTATCCCTCGTATTCTTGCGATGGCATATTTTTCTTGTATTCACGCTCTCTCCACGCTCTCTCCACGCTCTCTTCACGCGTGAATGATGCTGTCCTTCTTATGATTCTAACATAGGCCATTATTGATGTGGCATGAGGTACTTCGGCTTATTGTTTCCGATTATTGTGAATGTTGTTAGTCTATGTGTTTGTAAGTTCAAGATAGAAGTGCAATTTTCAGGTAGAGGTAAAGATAAAATCTAATACCTGAAAACACCGAGGGGTTTGGGGTCGAGCAGCCCCCATGAGAGAACTTACGAGCCAGAATTCAACAATG
>NZ_NPJE01000015.1:0-120716 GCF_002251205.1 Prevotella sp. P3-92
TCGGTGACAAGATAGTCTATATCGAGAACAGCGATGGCAACACGAATGTGCGTTTTCATCAGGCAGACACCCATAAGAGATTCTTCGCTCTTCTGGAATCCCAGAACATCCGTGTAAATCGCTTCAGGGCAGACTGCGGTTCCTGCTCGAAGGAAATCGTCAGTGAGATAGAGAAGCATTGCAAACATTTCTACATCCGTGCCAACCGATGCAGTTCGCTCTACAATGACATCTTTGCTCTGAGAGGATGGAAGACGGAGGAGATTAACGGCATCCAGTTCGAACTCAATTCCATTCTCGTTGAGAAATGGGAAGGCAAGTGCTATCGTCTTGTCATCCAGAGACAAAGACGCAACAGTGGCGACCTTGACCTATGGGAAGGCGAATACACTTACCGTTGTATTCTGACCAACGATTACAAGTCATCGACAAGGGACATTGTTGAATTCTACAATCTGCGTGGCGGCAAGGAACGTATCTTTGACGACATGAACAACGGATTCGGTTGGAGCAGGCTCCCCAAGTCATTCATGGCGGAGAATACTGTCTTTCTTCTGCTTACTGCATTGATACACAATTTCTACAAGACCATCATGAGCAGGCTTGACACCAAGGCTTTTGGGCTCAAGAAAACGAGTCGCATAAAGGCTTTTGTCTTCAGATTCATCTCCGTACCTGCCAAGTGGATCATGACTGCAAGGCAATACGTGCTGAATATCTACACGGAGAAGCGCGCTTATGCAAAACCCTTTAAAACAGAATTCGGATAAGAATCCTTTCTTTCCGGTTAGAATCTGCGTATTACCTCAAGTCGCATCGTGGGGTAAGGGGATGTTGGCTACATATTGATGTTGTGCTGTTGCTTTTTACTGAAAGCTACTACTAACGACTCATAAATCTACCCTTAATCGTGTATTGGATGATAGTTGTGGATTTTAGGTTAATAATCTCGCTACATATAAAGATGGCAACATCCCGAACGCATCCCGAACACATCCCGAACATCAAAAATGTCATAAGCATCATTAAAAATCGTGGCAGAAGTTGTGCTCACATCAGTCTTACACCTTATTTATATATGATTCCCCGCTTCTTTGTGGCAGTCATACACGGAGTGGAAATGTGACAATGTGTCAGTCTTTGGCGAATGGCACACTTTTGGCATATTGACTGACAGAAGAAATTTAACTTTAAAACAGATAAAGATTATGATGAACATTAAACCATTAGGTGACCGCGTGCTGGTATTGCCCGCACCCGCAGAAGAAAAGATTGGTGGAATTATCATTCCTGATACAGCTAAAGAGAAACCTCTCCACGGTAAAATTGTTGCTGCTGGACAAGGCACTAAGGACGAAGAGATGATTCTGAAAGCCGGCGACGAAGTGCTTTATGGCAAATATAGCGGTACCGAACTTGAGTTTGAAGGTGAAAAATATCTGATGATGCGTCAGAGCGATGTGCTCGCCATTATCGAAAAATAAGCAATTGACAATAATAAAAGAATAAGGAATAAACATTATGGCAAAAGATATTAAATTCAATATTGAAGCTCGTGACCTGTTGAAAAACGGTGTCGATCAGTTGGCTAATGCAGTAAAGGTAACCCTCGGTCCTAAAGGACGCAACGTGGTTATCGAGAAGAAGTTTGGCGCTCCACAGATCACCAAGGACGGTGTTACGGTAGCTAAGGAAATCGAACTCGAAGATAAATTTGAGAACACAGGTGCTCAGCTGGTAAAGAGTGTTGCTTCTAAGACTGGTGACGATGCCGGTGATGGAACAACTACTGCCACCATTCTCACTCAGGCTATTGTGACCGAAGGTCTGAAAAACGTGACCGCAGGTGCCAATCCTATGGATTTGAAACGCGGTATTGACAAGGCTGTGAAAGCCGTGGTTGACCACATCAAGGAGAACGCTGAGCAGGTTGGCGACAACTACGACAAGATTGAACAGGTTGCCACAGTAAGTGCTAACAACGATGAGGAAATCGGTAAACTCCTTGCCGACGCTATGCGCAAAGTATCTAAAGATGGTGTCATCACCATTGAAGAGTCTAAGAGTCGCGATACCCACATCGGTGTTGTAGAGGGAATGCAGTTCGACCGCGGTTACCTCTCAGGCTATTTCGTAACCGATTCAGACAAGATGGAGTGTATCATGGAGAATCCTTACGTGCTCATCTACGATAAGAAGATCAGCAATATCAAGGATTTCTTGCCCATCCTGCAGCCTGCTGCTGAAAGCGGACGACCCTTGCTCGTTATTGCCGAGGATGTCGATTCAGAGGCTTTGACCACATTGGTTGTAAACCGTCTGCGTGGTGGCTTGAAGATTTGCGCTGTCAAGGCTCCTGGCTTTGGCGACCGTCGTAAGGCTATGCTCGAAGATATTGCCATTCTGACAGGTGGTGTCGTTATCAGCGAAGAGAAAGGTTTGAAACTGGAGCAGGCTACCCTCGAAATGCTGGGTACTTGCGATAAGGTTACCGTATCTAAAGACAATACAACTATTGTCAATGGTGCTGGCGACAAAGAGAATATCAAGGATCGTATTGCACAGATTAAAAAAGAAATCGAACTCACTACCAGCAGCTACGATAAAGAGAAACTGCAGGAGCGTCTGGCCAAATTGGCAGGTGGCGTAGCCGTTCTTTACGTCGGCGCTAATAGTGAAGTTGAGATGAAAGAGAAGAAAGACCGTGTTGACGATGCACTCTGCGCTACACGTGCTGCCATTGAGGAAGGCGTTGTAGTGGGTGGCGGTACTACCTACATCCGTGCACTCGAAGTACTGAAAGACGTGAAGGGTGTGAATGCCGACGAGCAGACCGGTATCAATATTGTAGAGCGTGCTATCGAAGAACCACTTCGCCAGATTGTACGCAATGCAGGCGGTGAAGGTGCTGTGGTTGTTCAGAAAGTACGCGAAGGCAAGGGCGACTTCGGTTACAATGCCCGTACTGACAACTATGAAGACCTGCGTGCTGCCGGTATTGTTGACCCAGCCAAGGTTGCTCGCGTAGCTTTGGAGAATGCAGCCTCTATCGCTGGCATGTTCCTGACTACTGAGTGTCTTATCGTTGACAAACCAGAAGAGCATCCTGCTATGCCAATGGGCGGCAACCCAGGAATGGGCGGAATGATGTAATAATTTGTAAACCAAACATATCAAAAATCGGGAGATTGAATGTCGTTTCAGTCTCCCGATTTGATTTATATCAATTTAAAGTGTTTTTTTATCTAAATAATTTGCATTGTGTTTATAAAACTCTTACCTTTGCAACGTTGAAAGTTAAAATCAACGCAAAATGATATGATTATTAGAAAATAAAAGATATTTTTTTGATTTGTTTTAGTAGATTAGTTTTTAAGTAGTTTGTTTTGAAACCGGCTGTCGTGATGACAGCCGGTTTTTTAATGTCATCAGGTGGGGTTGAAAATAAAACGGCTTTTATTTTGTTTTTCGCCCACTTCATAGTATCTTTGTACCCAATATGAATAAGAGTAATTGGCTAATATGGATACTCAAGGCTATAGTAGCCTATGGTATATATCTCATAGTGTATGGACAGACCACTTCACGTCTGTCGGCTTTCTGCATGTCGCTTGGCATTATGATATTGCTGGTGTTTGCGGAGTATGCCGTAGAACAATGGGTGGAGCGTCGTCGTGAACGTAAAGAGAAAGAAGATGAGGAATAGATGGTTGGCGCTTGTCGCATCTTGGTTGTGCCTGTTGCCGATGGTTGCCCAACAAAACTATCGGCCCGAAGGACGTGCCTTTGTCTGCGAGAATGGCAACAACCGTTATACTCGTGCCCTATATGGTGGCCCTACCGACTATCGCATAGAGACCAGCGATCGCCCTGTCTTTGCTATTGCCAAGAAGGGGCATCATCGCCATGTGGCTTTCAAAGTCAATGGTATCGACCTTGAAAATGCTGCTTATTGCAAAGCATGGTATGTTGATGGTATGCGCAGTTATCGCTTGCGCGACAAGAGGTTAGGCAAAACTGATGTGCTGGTGGATGTTGTGGCGCTACACAACCGAGAGGGTGCCGTGTGGCGACTGATGTCTGGCGACAATTCTCTTGATGTGACTTGTACGCTGAGCGGCGTGAAACAACCGAAGTTGCATCGTAACGGCGACCTGGGTGTGGATCGTCGTGACTGCTTCGATGCAGCCCAGAATGATGCCGACCGACAGGTGGTGAAATGTCCCAATTCCTCTCCCGTATATGTTGTGGTGATGCTTGACAAAGTGGTCAACATGTCGCCCGACCAACAAGCACAACTCTTTGCCGAAGCCGTAGCTTATAATCAGAAGATGGCTTCGCGTGTGACGTTCGACACTCCTGATCCTTATATCAATACTTTGGGTGGCGCACTTGTGATGGCTGCCGATGGTGATTGGGATGGACAAACATGGTTGCATGGCTGTGTAGGCTGGCGAATGCCGCTGGCAGGATGGCGTGCCGGATACCTCGGTGATGTGCTGGGATGGAATGATCGCGCACGCTCACATTTTGATGCTTATGCCCGTAGTCAGGTTAACAAAGTATCAGCAACGCAGTCGCACCCTGCACAAGATGAGAAACAACATCTTGCACGTGCAGAAAAACGATGGGGAACACCCATGTATAGCAATGGTTACATCTGTCGGAATCCGAATCGCAACGATCAGATGCACCATTATGACATGAATCTTAACTATATCGACGAACTGCTCTGGCACTTCCAATATAATGCCGATATAGCCTATATACGAAAGATGTGGTCTGTGGTGGAACGACATCTCGAATGGGAGAAACGCAACTTTGACCCCGACGGAGACCACCTCTATGATGCCTATTGCTGCATCTGGGCTTCAGATGCCTTATATTATAATGGTGGTGCAGTCACCCATTCCTCGGCCTATAACTATCGCGCCAACCTATTGGCTGCCCGTATGGCAGAACTTATAGGGCGCGATCCAAAGCCGTATCAGCAGGAAGCGGCTGCCATTCTCGATGCCATGAACAGTCGCCTTTGGCTTGAAGACAAAGGACATTGGGCTGAATATGAAGACTTGATGGGACTGAAGCGCAAGCATGAGAGTGCTGCCGTATGGTCCATCTATACACCTATCGACTGTGGCGCATGCTCGCCAGAACAAGCCTATCGGGCCACTCGCTATGTGGATCATGCCATTCCACATATTCCTGTGCGTGGTGATTATGCTACTATTGCCACCACCAACTGGCAACCTTACGACTGGAGTATCAATAATGTAGCAGCTGCCGAGGTGATGCATACGGCGTTGGCCTACTATCAAGCAGGCAGGACAGATGCTGCCTATCGACTGATGATGGGCAATATTATCGACCAAATGTACGAGGGACAAAGTCCTGCCAACTTCGGACAAATCAGTAAATATGATGCTGCACGAGGTGAGTGTTACCGCGATTTCGGCGATTGTATCGGTATTTCCTCGCGCACGCTGTTACAGGGACTTTTCGGCATACAGCCACAAGCTCTCTTCGGAAAATGTATCATCCGTCCGGGCTTTCCCTCATCGTGGGATTATGCTTCGGTCAATACACCTTATCTCTCCTATACCTACCGCCGTATGGGTAGAAAAGTGATGATAGAGGTTGATCAGCATTTCAGCAAACCCTTGAAGATTGTGCTGCGAGTGAATATGGGTGGGGGGCTCTATCGCGATGTAGAGGGCACTACCGAACAGCATCAGGTGCTGACCGTGGAAGAACCGGTTCGGTTGCCCGATGTAGAACTTCATGAAGCAGTCACAATTCCCGATGCAACACCCATTGACGAGCCAACCTTTGACCGTAAGTTTGTCAAGCAGCGGCTGACTCCATATTATAATGCCAATGTCACAGACATATTCCGTCAGGAGTATCGCACACCTCGTCCGCCATATACTACCTTGCAGATACCTGTGCAGGGAGTGGGAGAGTGGTGTCATCCAGATTATTGTCCGGAAATAGTAGATACCGCTTTCCGAGCAAGTATTGTTAATGGCGAATTTGTGATGATGGGCGTACCTTTTGCCACTCCTGCCGAAGGACAGAACATCGTGTTTACTTCGCTTTGGGACAACTATCCTGATAGTGTCACCATTCCGTTGAAGGGACGTGCAGCCAAAGCATGGTTGCTGATGGCTGGTTCGACCAATCACATGCAATCCCATATCACCAATGCAGAGATAGTGGTGCATTATGCAGATGGTACGACCGACACGCTGCCGCTGGTCAATCCCGACAACTGGTGTCCTATAGATCAGGACTATTATATCGACGGTAAGGCCTTCCGTGCTCCCATGCCGCGACCATATCGCGTTTCACTTGCCACAGGTACTGTGAGTCGCAACCTGGGCAAGGCTCTACATCTTGGAGGTCCCGCCCAACGTAACATTCCCGGAGGGGCTGCCCAAATGCTCTGCATGCCGCTGAAATCCCACAAACCGCTGGCTTCCATCACGCTCCGCACTTGTTCTAATGATGTGGTTGTCGGACTGATGGGCCTCACCTTGCAATAATATTATCTCATTGAATCATCATGCAACAACTCATATCACTCTATAGTAAATGGTGCGGAGAAGAACCCGCACAGGTGGAAAAACTGCCCGGTGCAGGCAGCAATCGCGAGTATTACCGTATGACAGCTGCCGACGGCACATCGGTGGTGGGATGCATCGGCACCAGTCGCGATGAGAATCATGCCTTCGTTTATCTTTGTCAACACTTTACCCAGCGCCAATTGCCAGTACCTAAACTTCTGGCAGTTAGCGATGACGAACTCCGATACTTGCAGTCCGACTTAGGTAGTGTGTCGCTCTTCGATGCCGTTCGTGGCGGACGTGAGGCCGGTGGCAGATATACGTTGAAGGAGCAGGAACTGCTGAAACGTACCATTCGACAGTTGCCCAACATCCAAATGCGGGGTGCCAGAGGACTCGATTTTACCAATTGTTATCCTCAGGCAGAATTCAATGTGGATAGTGTGTTGTTTGATCTCAATTATTTCAAGTATTGTTTTCTCAAGGCTACCGAACTGGATTTTCATGAGTTAAAGCTTGAGGCTGACTTCCGTCTGCTTGCCAAAGACCTGACAGCTGAGCGTTGTGATGCCTTCCTTTATCGTGATTTCCAGGCACGCAACGTGATGCTCGACAGCGAGGGCAATCCTTATTTTATTGATTTCCAGGGCGGACGTCGTGGACCGTATTATTATGATTTGGCATCGTTTCTGTGGCAGGCGTCAGCCAAATATCCCTATAAGCTGCGCCGCGAAATGGTCTATGAATACTACAACGCGCTGAAACAGTTTACCGAGGTGCCCACACCTCACCACTTTGTAGAGCGACTCTCTCTCTTCGTGCTGTTCCGCATTCTGCAAGTGTTGGGAGCCTATGGATTCCGCGGCTATTTTGAGCGCAAACAGCATTTCATCAGTAGCATACCGCCCGCTATACAGAATCTTCGAGAACTCTTGGAAGTGGCACATTTCCCCTATCCCTATCTCATTGACCTGCTCCAGCGCCTGACAGAATTGCCGCAGTTCCAGCAGATAGAACTTACAGCCAGTAGAGCCGATGGCTACAAGACTACTGCGCATAACCCTTACCGCCAGCATCCACAAGACGGTCCTGCCACTTTCTCTAAATACGATTCTCAGGGACCATTGGTGGTCAAGGTCTATAGTTTCTCTTACCGCAAAGGCATACCAGAAGACGAGAGTGGCAATGGTGGCGGCTATGTGTTTGACTGTAGAAGTACTCACAATCCCGGTCGCTATGAACCCTACAAACAGTTGACAGGACTCGACGAACCGGTCATCCGTTTCTTGGAAGACGATGGTGAGATACTGACATTCCTTGACTCCGTCTATCGACTTGCCGATGCCCATGTGCGCCGTTACATGCAGCGTGGCTTCACATCATTGATGTTTTGTTTCGGTTGCACAGGTGGACAGCACCGTAGTGTATATTCAGCACAACATCTGGCTGAGCATCTTCACGAAAAGTTTGGCATAGAGGTGCGCATCTGTCATCGTGAGCAGCACATCACGCAAACCTTGCCAGTGCGTTGAGGCATGCGAGTAAAAAAAGCATAACCAATCTAAAAAACTGCTATTGCTTATGTATTCTAAAAGTAATAAAGGGAAATTCTTGCGCCAACTGCGCGACTATTGTGTGCTCACCCTTGCTATGATATTGGGAGCCGTTGGTGTGGAACTCTTTCTGTTGCCTAATGAAATCACAACAGGTGGTATCATTGGTGTAGCATCGATTGTTTATTGGGGGACGGGTATTCCAGCCCACGAAACATTCTTTGTGCTTAATGCCTTGTTGCTCGTTGTGGCGCTGAAGGTCTTGGGATGGCGTTTCTGTGCTAAAACGATCTATGGTGTTGTGATCTTTACTGTAGCCTCTACGGTATTGCAAAATATTATGCCGCCCGATTTTCATCTGCTTGCCGATCAGAAGTTTATGGCATGTATGGTGGGAGCTGTATTCCTTGGCACATGTGTGGGATTGGGACTTTCTGCCGGAGGTTCTACTGGAGGATCGGATGTGATAGCCGCCATGATACATAAGTATCGTGATGTGTCGCTTGGACAAATCATCTTGTTCTGCGACCTCACCATCATCACATCTTCCTATGTGGTGTTGCAAGACTGGGAAAAGGTACTCTATGGCTATGTATTACTCTTTGTCATATCGTTTGTTGTTGACCACTTGGTCAACTCACTACGTCAGAGTGTGCAGTTTTTCATCATTTCCGACAAGTATCAAGAGATTGGTGAGGCTATCAATCAGATAGCCGACCGCGGATGCTCGGTGCTCAACGGTAGTGGCTTCTTTACGAAGAAAGACATCAAGGTGATTTTTTGTATCGCTAAAAAGAGCGAGTCGCGCTTCATTTTCGACCTCATCGATGAGATAGATCCCAATGCCTTTGTAGCTCAATCGGCTGTGGTTGGGGTATATGGTCAGGGCTTTGACCGAGTGAAAGCACACCATAAAATCAATCTCACGGAACTTCGTGAGAGGTTGGCTAAAGAGCGTGAATTAAATCCAGAAACTACTTCGTCTGGACATTAATTTCCGGTTGGTTGCTTGATAGAACAGGTGGGGACTTACTAAAGAGATGGTTCAAAGAACATACTAAACCCAAATCGATTATTAGGTTTGGGTGGAATTTGGATTTGTATTTGGTATTTCTTATAAAACTGGATTTGTGATACTTTGAATGAAACATCATGGACTATGGCGATTTGAAACGCAGAAAAATTTGACAAATCAAAAATAAAGACTCAAACAGCGGTAAATGATACTTACAGACCATTCGGTAATAGATTCTGCCTTATTAACGGCAAAAGATATGTTGTCTTATTGATCGATTATTGATTTCTCATCAAAAGTGTTTAGTGTGACTGCGTACGGAATTTGTATAAAAAGCATATAAATGAGTTAAATAAAATTAAAAAATAGCTCAAAGAGTGACAAAGAGTGACAAAGATGGACATTTGGGTTTTGTGATGTTGTATCTTTGCAGCCCTACCTGAGGATGATTTCCCAAACAAGATGGTAGCTTTGCAACAAACCATTTAACGAATAATCAAAACCGCGCATTTATGTTTACAAACAGTACGTTCTGCAACCCCAACTGGTTACAACAGAAGGATCATGAGTCTTCATTTGACACCCGACCCGTTATCGTTCGGTTCTCGTTAACTTCTCGTTCGGTTCTCGTTCGGTCCTCGTTCGTCTCTCGTTCGTCTCTCGTTGCTTATTCGTTAGTCTATCGAAGACCGAACGAGGACCGAACGAGGAACAAGCAAAAAACGAACGAAAGAGCAACGAACTTCGATCGAGAAGCCGACGGGAAACTATCGAAGTCACGACGAGAAACTGCCAAACTTGATGAGAATGGCAGACTTCGGTTGATTTATCCCAAGGCGAGAAAAGTTGCCATGTAATGGAGCTAACGAAACACGAACTGTCAGTGGTGATGCTTGAAAAGTGCGTATGACAGCGCTATGCCTCTATGTTTCTGTTTAGCTTTGCCAGTGACACAGCGAGTAAGTTGTGTGCATATCGGCAAACACAAAGTCATCGCCGAATCGTATTATGATGTACGCGCATGCGCACATGTGAAACAAAAAAAATCAGTTTTAATAAAATTTCGACCACACGACCACACCTGCTACATAACGTGCAGAAATTAAGAATTTTAGGTGTGTGGTCGATCTTCAAAATACAGGGATTATCGACCACACTTCGACCACACGGATTGTCGTCTATGATAAACAAAAGACACTAAGCAAATCATGCTTCTCATGTCGAAGGTTGGGGATATTGGTTATCAACGCTTTTTCAAACCTTGATAATATTTTTATCAAACGTCGGATAATACTTTTATCAAACATCGGATAATACTTTTATCAAACGTTGGATAACACCTTTATCAAATGTTGGATAATACCCTTGTCAAACGTTGAAAAGACCTTTGTCAAACGTTAGACAACATCCTTGCCAAGGATTAGACAATACCCTTGACAAATGTTAGGCAATACCTTTACCAAGTGTTGAGAACACCTTGGCAAAATGTTATCAAAAGAATGTCGATCCGCTTTATTTCTGAGTGGTAATTATTATTTTGATAATATGATATGAGCATCGCGGATATGCTTTCGCAATTCTGTGGTCGAAGTGTGGTCGAAGTCCCTATGATTTGGACATTCGACCACATCGTAAGACGTTAATAGATAGCATGTTGCAAAGGTGTGTGGTCGTGTGGTCGAAATTTTCTTGAAAACTATAATTCTCACCAACGCCTCTTTTTCTTTATTCCATTGTCAACAGATAGCAAGATTAAACACAATACGGCTGGTTTTGTTTTATTCACGGTAGGTATGGTTACTCGCCATTGCCTAAAAAAAGTTAAAATAATGATTATAACAAAGGAAAATAATATTTTTTTGTACTTTTGCAAAAAAACAAACATGAAGCAAATCAAAAAAGCATATGATAACACATGCTTTGAAGCACATAGAGTTTCGTATCGAGGAACTTAGCGGTGATAACTTTAGAGTATATCATTATGATTATCTTAAGAAAAGGCTGTCATTCCGTAACATAAAGTTTTCCTTACCCTCTCTCCAAAAAACAATCTAAAAACCTAAATACCCTATGAAGTTCATTTACATAGTTACCTCACTACTAATCTTGACAGCGTGTAGAACAAGTAAAAATGTCGATTTGTTGTCTGAATTTCGCGAGGACACAAAAGGGGAAACACAATATGTAAGTTTCCCAAAAGACAGTATTCTCAATCCGATTAAGATCGCATGTACAGATAGTACCATTGCATTGTCAGACATATTCCATCCAACTTTTTTGACCTTGTATAATTATAAAACAAACAAATTCATAGGTCATTTTATAAACAGAGGCACAGGGAAAGATGAAGTCAATCTCATGACAACATTAAAGATGTTTGGTGGTGGACTAGAATTTTGGGATCCAAATAATCATAAACTATGTACAATAGATATAAATGCTCCAAATGCAATTAAAGAATCTGACTATCTTAAAAAGGCATGTGATAAACTTTTTAAGGTTTATCATATAGACAAGTATACAAGTATTGCAACAGGTGTGTTTCCGAATTATCCTTTCGCTGTAATTGACAATAGCTCTGATTCTATCATACACTATTTTGGAATATATCCATACACTGATGAAAGAGAGAACACAACAAAAGCAGAAAGTCCTTTTGCGTACCAGTGGTATTGTCATTATGATGCCACTTCCAAGACAATGGTAGCTGCAACATTATCTGGAAGTTTTATTTCATTTTATGATTTGACTGACTATAAAAAACCAAGATTGATTAAAAAAGCTGGTAATATTTTGCCCCAATATTCAAAAGGGAAAAAAGGCTCGGTTCGTTTTTTACCAAACAACATTTATGGATTTGTTGATGTTGCAGGAAACTCAAAATATTGTGTTGCTTTATATTGGGGAGACACACGTGATAAATTTCCCCATCCCAATATCTTTGGAGGGGATAAGCTGCTAATTTATGACTGGAATGGCAATGCTATAAAGAAAATACAACTAAAGCACATATATATATCGCTAACGGTTCACCCAACTCTTAATAAAATATTCCTGGTTCGAAAAAATGCCTCAAATATGGAATTCTCTGTTGAGTCTATTGATATACCATAATAACGTGCAAACAAACAAAATAAGTGTTATTATGAAAGCAAGAGTATGTTACCTCCTTTTTTTATTGCTATTTGCTACTAATTCTATGGCAGATATCAATTCTACTTCTGACAATCAGTATGAGTGTATATACGAATTCAAAATTAATAATGGAAATCCTCCTGAGGTGTATTCAACCATCTTGACGTTTAACGAAAACTCGTCATTTTTCAGTGATTACTCTATATATCTTATCGATTCCTTGTTGCAGGTACAACATTTGGAAGAAGAATACGAAAGTGTTAAAAACTTGATGAGGAAAAAAGAATATTTTTTTGACCAAACGATAACACTTAATCTTGCAGATAGAGAGTATCTGGTTTGTGGTTCAATCACTCCTGATAACTATTATTATATAGAGGAGGCATCCAAAATATCGTGGAATCTAACAGACGAAAGTGATACTATTTGTGGATATTTATGTGAGAAAGCAATTGGAGAGTATGGTGGTAGGTCTTGGTCTGTATGGTACACCTCACAAATTCCTGCGATGTATGGACCATGGAAGTTATGTGGTGTTCCAGGACTTGTTCTTAAAGCAGAAGATGCAGATGGCATATTCGTCTTTGAAGCTATCTCTTTTCGCAAGAGCTCAGTGGCTATGCCGCCTTTAAATACAGACAAACATATCAAAACCACAAGAGAGAAATTCATTAGGCAAAAAAATAATTTTGAAAAAAATCCAGTTGGTAACATATCATTTGAATCTATTGGCAGTATAAATATTGATAAACAAGGTAAAGGCTCAGTCCTTATAGATGGACAACAATTACGCTTTCACCCCAATGGTTATGTTCCGTTAGAAAAGCAATAATTCCTATGACTATCTTAAAACATATATATGGTATCACAACTATCTTGATGTTTTGTGCTTTAAGTTCCAAAGCGCAAACAGTTATTACTGGTGTTGTGTCTGATGGAAACAATCCTCTAAAGACAGTCATTATAAAGGTAGTTTCAAACCGTAAAACATTGGCATTCACCACGACAGATAAAACAGGAAGGTATAGTGTCCGTATTCCACAACAGAATGCTGATTTTATTATATCTGCCGAACTTTTAGGATATGAAAGGATAGAAAAGGTGGTGTCACGCGATGTACGAACTTGCAATTTCGTCTTAAACGAGAAATCTCACGAATTAAAGGAAGTTGTTGTCAAAGCATCTCAAATCTCTCAACGAGGAGATACACTTTCATATAACGTAAAAGCTTTCACCACAGTTGCTGACTATACATTGAAAGATGTACTCAATAGACTTCCGGGAATAGATCTTACTCAAGATGGTGGAATAAAATATATGGGGAAAGATATTTCTCATTTCTATATTGATGATATGGACTTATTGGGAGGGAAATACAATATTGCGACCGAGAATATACCTGCAGATTACGTCAATTCTGTACAGATATACGATCATCATCAGCCTATAAAGATGAATAAGGGCATGTTTTCTGATGACGTCGCTCTTAATATCAAATTAGACAATAAGGCAAAGTTTAAACCTGTTGGAACAATAGAGAGTGCAATAGGCATTTCGTCGGAACACCCTCTTTATAAGGTGGTAGGTGCCGGAATGTTGTTTGCTAATAAGACTCAGACTATTGCAACGGCAAAAATCGGTAATATATCTTCATTTTCTGAACGTGATGCCGTTGATCATTTCTCTTCAAACATTCAGAGAACTCTTTCGGAGAACATCATGGGCAGCATATCATCATCGATGCCTCCCCTTGCGTTAGACAGGTATTCCTATCCAAGAGATCAACACTATTCGTTAAACAATAGCCGGAAAATTGGAATAGACAAATCGTTAAGAATAGGAGCAGGATTTGTTACGTCTTACGGACATCATTCATATAATGACTCAAAACACTACTATATGGGCGATTCTATTATGCAGATAGAGCAAAATAAAGATTATTCAACTTCAACAAAAATGCCATATATGTCGTTGGAGTATAAGAGCAATTCCTCAAAAGCATTTCTCGCCAATTCTTTCTCTGCGAGGGCATCTTTTTCTAGTTCAGAGTTGCCAACGACAAGAAATTCTTCAATTGCATACCAAGACCACGCCATCGACTCTTACAATATATCCAACAACTTTGTTGCTAATTGGCGAAAAGGAAATTGGAATATAAATACCGCTAATGCCATACAACTATCTGTCTCCCCTAAAGGTCATATGGGTATTCTGTCTGATGAGAGAATGATTTCGCAGTGGCTTAGGTCGCTTGATTTCTCTATCACAGAAAGAATATCTGCTACATATATCAAGAAAAAGAGTCGTTTGAATATTCCATTGCAGTTAGACTATAAACGGCAAAATATACATACCATACTGTCTGAAGGAGGAACAATGACAATGGATAATCATGGCATGCTTGATCATTATAAAGCAGTTTTATCTCCTCAATACGAATATACTGCGTCACAATTGAATATAAGAACAATATTAGCTACTTATATGGACTATTTGAACTATCAGAATCGTAAAGGGAAGGCAGATGATTCGAAGCTACTGTTTTCATTTTGTCCAGAGGCCAGCGTTAATTACAAACTAACGCCCCAAGCAATGATTGTGGGCAGAGTGGCTTATAAACGTTCATTGGGCGATTTGTGCGACTTCTTGCTTTCGCCTATACGTACTGATGTCTTGTCCGAACGTCTGTCGTCTGGAATATTATCGGATGACAAGACGTTCACGGCAAAATTGCGTTTTAGTTATAAATTCCCTATTAGCCAATGGTTTTTTAATGCGGATTTTTCATTTCGAAGTATTAGTTCCAACTTGATAACATCACAAGTGGTATCTAATAATCTGATAAGATATGTGGACATATTGCAACCTCATAGTGATAACAGAATGATGATTTCTGCAAATGCAACAAAACGTTTTCAATCTATCAATACCAAGATTTCAGTCAGCGGACAATTCTCTCATAGTCACCAAAAGGTGATGCAAAACTCAATGTTAATAGATTATACAAGTGAGAATCTCACCCTTCTTCCTTCACTAAGTTCTAAGCCCATTGATTTATTCGAAGTGAAATATGACGGAGTAATTCGAAGAGCATCATCCAAATATCGTGAAACGAGAAAAACTCTTTGGCAGCAAGATCACCATCTAAAATTTATCTTGTCGCCATGGAAGACTTTCATAGCGTATGTGGCAGCTGATATAGTGAAAAGAGATATCAATGCAAATCTGTCAAAGACAATCGTTTTGTCAGATTGTGGCATATCCTTTCGTAGAAAGGCACTAAGATATGCGCTCAATCTAAATAATATATTTAATCAGCGTCATTATTCTTACTCGGAATACAACATGGTTAATACATATTCATTTAATTATGACCTCCGTGGTAGGGAGTTGCTGTTTTCCATTACGTTCACAAAATGACTAAAGCTCCAAGGTGGTCGGCACCTCAGCAATGCAAACAAAACTTTGGGTTTTCTTTCCTGAACAAGAAAAAAAACTCGTTGCACATCACGATATGGATGTGCAACGAGTTTGGCTTTTTATGAGTTAGAATACACCAACTATGTGGGAAATATAATTCCTCACGCTATTACTTCTTTGATGTAGTCTTTGTGGCTGCCTTTTTAGCGGTAGCGGTTTTTGCTGTAGAAGTCTTCTTTGCAGTAGTCTTAGTAGCCGGCTTTTTAGCTGGTGCCTTTTTGGCAGCTGGCTTAGCAGCAGGCTTTTCGCTACCATCTTCATACTTTGCGAGCAGTGTGTGCAAGCGTGCAATCTCCTTGTCTTTATATACGATTTCATCTCCCTGATTGCGGATGGTGGTCAACAAAGCATTCAATTCCTCATTGTCGATTTCGGCAGGATAGAGTGCATTGACGCGGTTGATGAAGTCGCCAAGTATATTCATGTAGTTGGTGAAAGCATCAAATGGTCCGCTATAGATACCACGGTCCAGTCCCACGTTGGATGGTTTGGTGGTCATGAAACGGAAGTTGTTGCTTGCCTGGAGGTAGTCCCAGTCCTGATTGATGCCTGGATCGTCGGCAATGCGCAGACGGTCTGCCACGCTATAGAGCTTATTGAAGGCTTCGCGCTGCAAAGCGTTGCCAAGCCATGAGCTTACATCGCGCTCTTCATCTACCCATGAGAGCGTATCGGGTACATCGAGTGCACCAACACTCTTCACCTTCATGCAGATTTCTGTAGGTGTAGAGAAGGTGATGCCTTTGTCTTTCGCACAGGCGGGCAATGCCTTGATGAACTCCAGAATGTTGCTTGACAGTGGTTGTGCGATGCCAAGTGCCGAGAGTTCCATGAAGATATTGATGATTTGTTCCTCTTCTGGGAAACGAGCAATGCGGTCTATATATGAATCGGCAAAGAGCGGATATCCTTCCCAGTCAGAATTGTTGAAACGCAGTGAAATATCGTCAGAGAGTTCCACGTCGCGCAGCAGCAATTTGAGGTTGGGGGCCATGGCGCAATGATAAACGTAGTGTGGCGATTTCCATCCGAGCACGTGCTTAGCACCTTCGGTGAGCATACCTTTGAATCCCATAGCAGCAGCCTGTGCGCCGATATCGTCGCTGTAGATGAGTGATGAATTGCGCAATACGGTTGGGCGTTTGCCGAAGTATTCTTCAATTTTCTGGCACTGCTTCTTGACGTCGAGGGCAAATGTCTCTTCGTTGGCAAGTGATGACAATCCGTGTGAATAAGGCTCAGCGAGAAACTCTACACATCCTGTGTTGTTCAGTTCCTGTAGTTTCTCCAATACCTGTGGGGCGTGCATTTCCAATTGCTCCATGCCGACTCCAGAGAGGGAGAATGCCACTTTAAACATCTGTCCGTTGTCGCGAATCATCTCGCCAATGGTATTGAGGGCGGGCATGTAACTGCGCTCTGCAATGTCGCAGATGGTACGCTCGTTCTCGTAGTCATCATAATAATAGTGGTCGGTACCGATATCAAAGAAACGGTAACGTTTCAGATGTGTGATCTGATGTATTTCAAAATATAAACAAATGGTTTTCATAATCTATTCATTGTTTGTTGTTGTGTTATTGATAAGTAACTATTCCCAGCCTAAAGTGCGGAGGTAGAGAGTGCGGATCCATGCGCCAACCTTCTCCCAGGTGATTTGGTCAACTTCCTTCTTGCCTTCCTCTTTGAGGTAGTTGAAGAGTGAATCGTTGGCACAGATGCTGTAGATGGCATCTGCCAGAGCGTGGATGTCCCAGTAATCAACTTTGATACAGTTGTCGAGAATCTCTGCACAGCCCGACTGCTTACTGATGATAGTCGGAGTGCCACACTGCATGGCTTCGAGTGGCGATATGCCAAACGGCTCGGAAACAGAAGGCATGACATATACGTCGGAGTCTTTCAGACACTCATAAACCTGTTTACCGCGCATGAAACCAGGGAAGTGGAAACGGTCGGCGATGCCGCGTTCGGCAGCCAATTGAATCATGGCATCCATCATGTCGCCAGATCCTGCCATACAGAAGCGCACGTTGCGGGTGCGTTGAATGACCATGTTGGCAGCTTCAACGAAGTATTCCGGACCCTTTTGCATGGTGATACGTCCCAAGAAGGTTACCACCTTGTCGCAACCAGTATGGTCGGGACGGGGGATGGCATCGTATTCTTGTGGCAGAGGATATACGGCATTGTGCACCGTGAAGCACTTGCGTGGATCCTGATGATACTGGTTGATGACAGTCTGACGAGTCAGTTCTGATACACACATGATGCAGTCTGCCTGATCCATACCGTTCTTTTCGATAGAATAGACGGTGGGGTTCACTTTTCCGCGTGATCGGTCAAAGTCAGTGGCATGTACGTGAATGCACAAAGGTTTACCGCTCACTTGCTTGGCATGTATGCCGGCAGGATAAGTCAGCCAGTCGTGTGCATGTATGATATCGTAATCGAGTGTGCGTGCCACTACACCGGCAATAATCGAGTAGTTATTGATTTCCTCGTGCAGATTGCCAGGATAGCCTCCTGCAAACTCCATTGCACCGAGGTCGTTGACGTGCATATAGTTGAAGTCGGCATACAGATGGTCACGGAAACGATAGTAGAGATCGGGATCCATGATATTGCCTACACGCTGGCTTACATAGTCGCGATTGACGTCGCGCCATGCAATAGGCACAGCATTCATAGCTACAATGTTGCATGCCGAGCGGTCTTCATCGCCGAAAGGTTTTGGCAAACATAGTGTGATGTCCATATCGCCCTGAGCATGCAAGCCTTGCGATATGCCATAGTTGGCAGTGGCGAGTCCACCATACACGTGAGGAGGATACTCCCATCCAAACATTAATACTTTCATAGTTCTGTCCTCCTGTTAGTTACTTTTGGTATGTGTATTTCTCCAACAACTTGAGTGTGCGCAGAATTTCAGCCACATTCATGGCAAAAGCCATAGCGCCACGTCCACTGAAAGGTGGGTTGCCGTCGAAGAGTTCGCTGATGGTGCCGATGGCATGATAGTTCATTTCGTCTTCATAGCTTACCATCTGTCGCTCAATGAAACTGAGACGGCTACGCTTGTAGATTTTCAAACAGGCTTCCATATAGAATCCTTCAAGCCATGGCCATGCTGTGCCCTGGTGGTAAGCATAGTCGCGCTGTGCCTGTGGACCAACATACATGGGGTTGTATCCACCGCTTTTGGGCGATAGCGAGCGCAGTCCCTTTGGAGTGAGCAGTTCGCGAGTGCATACGTCGAGCACATTCTTCTTCTGATTCTGGTCCAGCGGAGAGTAGTCGAAAGCTACAGGGAAGATCATATTCGGGCGTACGCTCCAGTCCATCATATTGCCATCAACATAGTCGAGCAGATAGCCATATTCGTTGAGGAATGTGTCAACGAATGATTTTTTGCAGCGTTCTGCCAATTCTTCGAGCTGTTCGGCAAATTTAGCATCGCCAAATTCGGCTTCGAGTGAAGCGCAGAAGCGGAGCGCGTTGTACCACAGCGCGTTGAACTCAACAATATATCCAGAGCGTGGCACTACTGGGCGACCGTTGGCGGTAGAGTTCATCCAGGTGATGGCCTTGTCACGTCCGTTGGCGAACAGCAGTCCGTTGTCATCGAGGTGCATATTCTCATGACCGTCTTCCATCACATATTTTACAATGTCATGTACCAGTTTGCCATACATCTTATAGCCTTGTTCGCGGCCGGCATCCTTGGCATACTGCTGGATGGTCCATACACACCATAGGGGGACATCTGGATGTTCTATCTCGTAGAGCTTCACTGTCAGTGGTTTGCCCTCCATATATTCGCGAAGTCCTTTTTCTGAAGTCTTCATCACCAACTCAAAATAGTCGCGTTCGCCTATGGCAAGGGTGAGTCCCGGCAGCGCTATAAATGTATCGCGTGCACGTGCCTTAAACCAAGGATAACCTGCCAGCAGGTAACGGTCATCATTGGGCTGGCGATTGCGGAACTGATGGGCTGATGCCACGAGGCAATGGTAGAAGTTGTCGCGAGGTTGGCGGATAGCTATTTCCTTTTCAAAAAGGCTCTTCAGTTTGCTGGTCTTAATGGCCGATGTAGATGCAGAGAACACAATGCTCTCGCCTTTCTTGATGGGTAACTCAAAATAGCCAGGCACGTAGAGGTCTTCGTTGGAAGCGTAACCGCGCTCCTGTTCCTTCGGATATTCTACACCGCGATACCAGTCGGGCTTGAAGATAAACTCGTTTTTCTTATCAAACTGCATGTAAAGGTCGGGGTATCCGGCATACATACAGGTGCTGATGCCATTCTCCACCTCTTGATAAGCTCTGCTTGCAACAGAGTTCTCGTGAGTAAACTGGCGTACCGAGCGGAATGCAAGGAATGGGCGGAAGCGCAAAGTAGTGGCACTGTGGGCATCAACAAGCGTATAGCGGATGAGGATGCGGTCTTCGTAACACTGGAAAATAGTTTCGCGCTTCAGAATCACACCGCCTACGCGGTAGATCATGGTAGGCACTACATCACAAGTAAATTCGCGGATGTACTTGTGACCGTTGGGGCTGTAATTGTTTCCCTGATACTTGTGGAGTCCGAGATTGAACTCAGCACCGTGCTGGATTACCGTACAGTCGAATGAAGAGAGCAACACATGGTTCTCATCGTCAAGTTCTGGTACGGGAACAACGAGCAGACCGTGGTATTTGCGCGTATTGCAGTCGGCAATAGTCGAACTGCTATAGGCACCCGAACGGTTAGTTCGCAGCAATTCACGGTGCAGTGACTCCTGCAGGTTTGTCATTACTGCTTTTTCAAATCGTAAATAACTCATAGTTCCTATTTAGGTTTTGTTAGTTTTATATGTTATATAGGCGTCCATCATATATGCGATGGAGTTTTATTTCTCCAAAGTTACTGAATTTAGTTGTCTCTACAAAATAAAAGATAGTTTTTTTTGCAAATTCATAGAATTTTAACCCATATCATCGGTAAAAGTACCTATTAGTATTCGTTTTTCTTTATATTCTTTTTGTTTTTTCCATGATTTCAATTAACTTTGCATGCAAAGGACAATGTTTCGATCACGATAAACAACACTAACATGATTATAGAGGGAAAAAATATAGATGACTCTGTTATAGCCAAAGTCCTCACGGATCTTTGGGCACCACTTACTGATGAACAACGTCAGTATCTCATAGATCATATCACGTTGAAGGACTACAAGCGAAACGAAATGATCTATACCGAAGGTGAGAATCCAACGTCTTTGTTTTGTCTCATCAAAGGAAAAGTGAAGATATTCAAAGAGGGAATTGGTGGACGTCATCAGATAGTTCGCATGGTGAAACCGCATAGTTATTTCGGTTATCGTGCTGGATTTATGGATGAAGCCTATACCACATCGGCATCAGCTATCGAAGCTTCGAAACTTGGTCTTATTCCTATATCCGTTGTCAAATATCTTATTACGGAAAATAATCAGTTGGCGATATGTTTTATCAAACATCTGGCCAATCTCTTAGGACGTGCCGATGAACAGACTGTCAACTTGACACAAAAGCATATACGTGGCAGATTGGCTGAAGCACTATTGCGCCTAAAGGAAAAATACGGTACAGAGAGCGACGGGAAAACCCTCAATATCCGGGTGAGTCGAGAAGATCTTGCCAGTATGTCAAGTATGGCAACATGTAATGCCATCCGTACTTTGTCTGCTTTTGCTGAGGAGGAATTGGTGATTCTTGATGGTCGCCGTATTGCCATCAATGATGAGGAAAAGCTGAAAAGCATTTCGGTTTGTGGATAAGATGCGTCTTTTCCTTTGACTTATAATAGATAGAAGTTTAATCTGGAATAAGGAAACGTATCACTTCCTGCTCTACATTGATGCGATAGGAACCTACAGGAGTTCCCATCGGACGTCCGTCAACAGATACCAAGGCTTTACCACCATCTTCTATAACGATTTCTTGTGTGCGATAGGGGTGCACCATGCGATGGTTGAGCAGACGACCTGTCAGCATCATCCATAGTCCGTGGAATATCTGTACTATTTTGGCTTGATATACCAGCGATACATCCAAAAGTCCATTGTAAGGCACAGCGTTAGGTGTCAATCCGTAACCAGGGCCACTACCAATACATAGCGTCATCACTCGGCGTTGTATGGTTTCGGCATTGATTTTGATGCTCATCTTATAATCCATGCGGTGGAAGATGAGTAATATGGCGGACAGAATAATAGAAAGAAAGCGAGAACCCAATATGGCGCGCGTTTGCTGACGCAGGTTCATCACGTCTGCCACCATGCCGATATTGATGCAGTTGAGGAAATAGCGATGGCATTGTTCGCCTTTTTTATTGGTATAGCGCACGCAACCAAGGTCGATGGGGCGTACACGATACTTTTTCAGCCAACTGATAGTCTGGTCAAGATTGCCTTCACGAAAGTTCCAATAGCGTGCAAAATCGTTCATCAAACCGTTGGGAATGAGTCCCAAGGCAATGGTGTCGCGCATTTGTTTCTCTACTTTCATCAGACAGTTTACCGCATCATTGAGTGCCGAGTCACCACCGGCAATGATAATGGTCTTGTAGCCGTTGTGAATCAACATATTTATCAAGCGTTCTACGCTGCCTGCAGTCTCGCTTTGCACAAAGTCGTAATCCACACCATGCTCATTGAGTGCACGCTGAATACGTTCGCGCTGCTTGCCCGAACGGTGCTTGGGGCAATATAGGATGCCCCACTTCTTATCATCTACTGCCACCTTATATATTTCTTTTAATGTTGAATACTGATAATTGGTTGTGATTATTCCGATTTGGAAATGCGCAGAATCTCCTCCACTTTTTTATCCATTGGTAGGAGAGCGTCAATCCAATGGATGGTAAATCCGCGACGTTCCATGCCTCGAAACCATGTCATCTGTCGCTTGGCAAACTGGTGAATGGCTATCTCCAACCGTTTGAACATCTCTTCGTAACTGAGTTTACCTATAAGATATTCAGTCACAAACTTGTATTCCAGTCCGTAATAGATCAGGTCTTCTGCAGGGATTCCCCTGTCAAGTAGGGCTTTCACCTCATCAGTCATGCCTTCTTCAAGACGCGATTTGAGTCTTTCGGTGATCTTGTTGCGTCGTGCTTCGCGGTCGATATCTACTCCGATGATAAGTGAATGGACGGGCGGCACCTGTCGCAGTTCTGTCGGTGTGTGGAGATTGTAGGTCTCTATTTCTATAGCACGTATGGCACGTTGTGCAGAATCTACATCGGTTGTGTTGTGCATGACAGAACCGTTTTGTGCTTTCAATTCTTGAAGCATAGCCGTAAGTTGTTCCAGCGACTTGCCTTCAAGGTCTTTGCGCAGTTGCTCGTTTTGTGGAACGGGTGATAGGGAATATCCTTTCAATACAGCTTCGATATAAAGTCCAGTGCCACCACATAGGATGGGCATCTTGCCTCTGTTCTTGATATCGTTGTATGCCTGTTGGAAATCCTGCTGATATTGGAAAAGGTTATATTTCGTGCCAGGTTCGCAGATGTCTATCAAGTGATAAGGCACTGCCGTACCATTAACCACATAGTCCTTCAAGTCTTTTCCGGTTCCGATGTCCATGTGTTTATAAACCTGTCGGCTATCTGCACTGATGATTTCACAGTTTCCCAAGCTTACTGCCAAATGGGCGGCAAGGTCGGTCTTTCCCGATGCAGTAGGACCAAGAATGGTTATCATATCGAATGGCATAAGCGGTTAGAAGTGTATTGAAGGATAGCTATAATTTTGTCAAATTAGAAAAATAGCCGCCCAAGGCACATGCCAAGGGCGGCTTTTATCAATGTTGCCTTTTTGGGGACAATGCTAATTAGCAGTTCTCTGAGAAGTACTTGATAGTACGAACCATCTGAGAGGTGTAGCTGTTCTCGTTGTCGTACCAAGAAACAACCTGTACCTGATAGGTGTCGTCGTCGATCTTGCTAACCATGGTCTGGGTAGCGTCGAAGAGAGAACCGAACTTCATACCGATGATATCGCTTGATACAATCTGATCCTCGTTGTAACCGAAGCTCTCAGTCTGAGCAGCCTTCATAGCAGCGTTGATGCCCTCAACGGTAACGTCCTTACCCTTAACAACAGCAACCAAGATAGTGGTTGAACCAGTAGGAGTTGGAACGCGCTGAGCAGAACCAATCAGCTTGCCGTTCAGCTCGGGGATAACGAGACCGATAGCCTTAGCAGCACCAGTTGAGTTAGGAACGATGTTCTGAGCACCTGCACGTGAACGACGGAGGTCGCCCTTGCGCTGAGGACCGTCAAGAATCATCTGGTCGCCAGTGTAAGCGTGGATGGTTGACATGATACCGCTGGCGATAGGAGCGTACTTGTTCAGAGCAGCAGCCATAGGAGCCAAGCAGTTAGTGGTGCAAGAAGCAGCGCTGATAACGTTGTCGTCCTTGGTCAGAGTGGTGTGGTTTACATTGTAAACGATAGTGGGAAGGTCGTTACCTGCAGGAGCAGAGATAACGCACTTGCGGGCACCAGCCTTGATGTGTGCAGAAGCTTTCTCCTTTGAAGTGTAGAAACCTGTGCACTCGAGAACTACGTCAACACCCAGCTCACCCCAAGGAAGCTCAGCTGCGTTTGGTTTAGCGTAGATGGTGATTTTCTTACCGTCAACAACGATGTAGTCTTCACCAGCCTCTACGGTGTGTTTGCCTTCGCCGTACTTTCCAGCGAAACCACCCTGAGCAGTGTCATACTTCAGAAGGTGAGCCAACATTTTAGGACTTGTCAGGTCGTTGATGGCAACAACCTCGTAACCATCTGCTTCAAACATCTGACGGAAAGCCAGACGACCAATACGGCCAAAACCGTTAATTGCTACTTTTGTCATTTTCTTAAAATATTTAAAAGGTTTGTTATAATTTGTCCCATTAATATTGAAAAATGTGGCACAAAAGTCACTTTTTCCTGTTTTCGGGCACAAAGTTACAAAAAAATATCTAATTTTGCAGAAGAAATGGAAGTTAATTCTTTTAATAAAGTTAAAAGATGAGACTTTAACACAATTACAGGTGACAAAAGTGTGGTGTTTGCCACTTGGAGTTTGCAGAATGAATAATTAAATCACTCGTGTAACATATAATTAAAAAAGGAAACAGTTATGAGTTTTATTAGTGAATTCAAAGAGTTTGCCATGAAGGGTAACGTGTTGGACATGGCTGTCGGCGTTATCATCGGCGGTGCATTCGGAAAGATCGTTTCAAGTCTGGTTGACAATGTGTTGATGCCTATCATTGGTGTGCTCACTGGTGGTGTTGATTTCTCTGCACTGTCGATTAAGGTTGTTGATGCTGAGGTGAAGTATGGCATGTTTGTACAGAATGTCATTGACTTCTTGATTATTGCTTTCTGTATCTTCCTGATGCTTAAAGGTATCAATAAGTTCAACCGCAAAAAGGCAGAGCCCGAACAGCCTGCAGCTCCTGCTGGTCCTACTCAGGAAGAACTTCTTGCTGAGATACGTGATTTGCTCAAAAACAAGTAACTTTAAGTATCACTTATTTATTAATAAGGTGACACCCGTCACGGCGTCACCTTATTATTTTTGTTTTCAGTATAATAATGATAAAAACATTGGATTTTAAGCCGAAGTTCTTTTCGGCTATTGCACATTACGACAAAAAGACGTTTGTCGCCGACGTTATGGCGGGACTAATAGTTGGTATAGTAGCTTTGCCATTGGCGATTGCTTTTGGTATAGCCAGTGGCGTCTCACCAGAGAAGGGTATCATCACTGCCATTGTTGCCGGACTGTTCTGCTCGCTTTTCGGTGGTAGCAAGGTTCAGATTGGCGGTCCTACAGGTGCTTTCATCATCATCGTCTATGGCATCATTCAGCAATATGGTATGCAGGGTCTGACCATTGCCACACTGATGGCAGGTGTGTTTCTGATACTTCTCGGTGTATTGCGATTGGGAACCATCATCAAATATATACCTTATCCTATTGTTGTGGGCTTCACCAGTGGTATCGCCGTTACCATTTTCACCACTCAGGTAAAGGATTTGTTGGGTATGCAGATGACTACTGTACCTGCCGACTTCATGGAAAAATGGGTGGCATATATTAATAATATAGCGAATATCGACCTTTGGAGCACCGTGATGGGTGTGGCAAGTGTCATTATCATCGCACTCACACCGCGTGTGAGCAAGAAGGTGCCGGGTTCGTTGGTGGCAATTATTATCATCACTGTGGCAACCTTGTTGCTCAAACAGTATGCCGGTGTGACCACCATAGAAACTATTGGCGACCGCTTTAGCATCCATTCCGAACTGCCCGAAGCCACGTTGCCCGCCCTTTCATGGGAAACCATTAAGGGATTGGTAGGTCCGGCAGTGACAATCGCTGTGTTGGGAGCCATCGAATCGTTGCTGTCTGCTACAGTGGCAGATGGTGTGATAGGTGATCATCATAACTCCAATACCGAATTGATAGGTCAGGGATTGGCTAATATTGCATCGCCACTCTTTGGCGGTATTCCCGCTACTGGTGCCATTGCACGCACGATGACCAACATCAACAACGGTGGACGTACTCCCGTAGCCGGTATTGTACATGCCGTAGTGTTGTTGCTCATCTTCCTTTTCCTCATGCCCTTGGCACAATACATTCCGATGGCTTGTTTGGCAGGAGTATTGGTGGTGGTATCCTATAATATGAGCGGTTGGCGTTCCTTCCTTGCCATGTTGCGCAATCCGAAGAGCGATGTTACCGTATTGTTGCTCACATTCTTCCTTACCATCATATTCGATCTTACCGTTGCTATTGAATTTGGCCTTATCTGTGCATGTCTGCTCTTTATGAAACGTGTGTCAGAAGCTACCGATGTGACAGCTATCTACGATGAAATCGACCTCAACGAGGATGCAGACATGGAGCGTGGCGACCTTATCCACCTGACTATTCCTGAAGGAGTGGAGGTGTATGAGATTAACGGTCCCTACTTCTTCGGTGCAGGTAACCGCTTCGAGGATATCATGTCGAGCTATAACGACCGACCCAAAGTGCGCATCATCCGCATGCGTAAGGTGCCGTTTATCGACTCTACCGGTCTTCACAACTTGGAGAACATGTGTTTGATGAGCCAGAAGGAAGGTATCACTGTCGTGTTGTCGGGCGTCAATCCCAAGGTTGAAGCCGTGTTGCGCCGCAACAATTTTGAGAAATTGTTGGGCAAGGAGAATATCTGCAGCCATATCGACTTGGCACTTGCTCGTGCCAACGAGATTATTTCTTGAACACCAGAATTATATTGAAATGAATGAACGATTCCCCTTTACCCCTGTGGGGTGGGGGAATCATAGCTAAAGACCGCACTTAGGTGGGGCTTATACAAGATGGAAAAAAAACGTAGAAGACGCATTCGCAAAGGAAGGGTAGCATTGTTGTTGCTCTTCCTTGCTGCGGTTATCACAGTCATTTATTATATCATAGTAGCGCTTGTTGCATTCTTTAGTTGGTTAAGTGCAGACGAGCCAGTACAGGAAGAGAAGCCTACGCTGCATGTGACACCAGAGATGCTTGCATGTGACGAAAGGATGCAACACCGTTTGGACAGTCTGATGCACAAACCGTTGCGACTCGACACCAACAAGATTGCCGTCTCTGTTTTTGACGCCACCACCCAACGCTATGTCTATAGATATCATGATACGGAAAGCTTTATACCTGCCTCGTGTATGAAGATTTCCACAGCTATTGCTGCGCTCAAGACTTTAGGCATGAACCACCAATATCGTGAACACATCCTCGCCATGGGAGAGATGAAGCGTGACACCCTTGTGGGTAATCTCCTTCTGATGGCCGATGATGACCCACTCATGGAGAGTTTTGATCCACTCATCAAGAAGATGCAGAGTAGGGGAATCCGTCATGTTCGTGGCAATGTGTATATCACTTTGGCACGAGAAGATACGCTGCGTCCGCATCCTACGGCGAAAGCATGGGATATACCTTACAACCGGACTCCACTTCTTCTCCGTGGCAAGCGCTATGTGGATCGCACCTTCCGAGCCTCTCTGCGTATGAATGGAGTGACCGTACGCAATGATAAAACGGTCAATGCAAGACGTTCAAAGGGTCGTTTCGGTGGTGGCAAGTATCATTATGTTGCCACCTCATCCCATCTGCTTCGCGATGTCATCACTCCCATGCTCATCCATAGCAGCAATATTAAGGCAGATGCTGTGTTCTATCATCTTGACTGGAAGCAGGGATTGATGCCCAACCGTCGTATGAATTGGGATGCAAAACATTATGCCGAAACTTTCTGGAGAGAGAAAACACAAGTGCTCGATAGTGTTTCAACGCGTCTTGTCTTTCACGACGGTTCAGGACTGTCGCCCGAAAATCGTCTGTCAGCCTCTGTTCTTGTTGATATGCTGCGCTATGCTTATGGTGACAAGCAGTTGAAGGATTTCTTTATTGATGAGGCTTTGGCATCCACTGTTGGTGGCGAGCGACGCGGTTCGCTTCTTACCCGTATGAGCCATCCCGACTACAAAGGTCGTTTATTTTGTAAAACAGGCACTATGACCACCTATGGTGCATCGTCACTTTGCGGTTATCTTCTTGCTGCTGATGACCATTGGTACATTTTCTCCATCATCAATGTTGACTCTCCAGTAGCCGAGTCTCGCCTCTTCCAAGATCGTATTTGTAAGATGATGATGAAAGAATAAAGCAGTGACCTAAATGGTTAATAAAATGCAGGCAGAAATGCCTGCATTTTATAGTTTACTGTCAACAGGTATATCATTGCCTATTTTTTTCACCGTCACTATATCGTCGAAAAGATTAAGCTGACGCAAATTCGACTGCACCTCTGAGGTTTGAGTGACTTTGTTTTTCTTCACCACAAGGCTCTGCTGCTTGAGCATAATCTCTCTTACTGCTTCCGTACAATCGCTGGCAGCAGTAGGCATTACAGTCTCGATATCATTAAACAGTCGAATTAGCGAGCGACCAACTGCCCAAGCAAGGTTTACAGGCACAGCATTGCCAATTTGCTTGTATTTATCGCTCATGGCGCCCATAAATTGCCATTCGTCGGGGAACGTCTGAATGCGAGCATACTCACGTACCGACAAAGGGCGTGTTTCTACAGGATGACAACGCTCCGTTTGCTTCTGAGATGGAGAGCAAGTCAACGTTAGCGAAGGTTCACTCATCGACAAACGGCGAGCCATACCAGTTTTGCCACCACCAAGAAGCCAGCTTCCACCCATATATTTGCGAGCCACTTCTTCGGGTAAATTGCGCCAATCGCCACCCTGTGGCACCAGTTCCATAACCTTCTTCTTCTTTTCTGGATATGTAGCACCTTCTGACTGTGGCACCTCGCAATCATAGATCACTCCTGGGAAAAAGGCATCGCGCAAAGTAAGGATGCGTTCATAGGGCGAAGGCCAATGAAACTCCACATGCTGTGCAATATCGTTGCGAATGGCTATCAATATCAGTCGCTCACGTTTTTGTGGTACCTGATACATAATGGCTTTCAGCACATGTGGCTCAACCAAAGTATACCCCAATTCTGCAATTGCATTTTTTATTGTTGCTATGGTGCGACCATCATCATGCGAGACAAGTCCTTTCACGTTTTCGCACATAAACACCTTTGGCTGTATCTCTTTCACTGCTCTCGCCAATTCAAAAAATAAAGTACCACGAGTGTCGCTAAAACCGCCCTGCTTACCAGCATACGAGAATGCTTGACAAGGGAATCCTCCTGAAAGGAAATCAACCTTTCGTCTAAGCGGAGTGAAATCAATATGGCGCACATCGCCCTCAATAACATTCCAGTCAGGTCTATTTTTTCGCAGAGTGTTGCATGCAGAGGTGTCAAATTCATTGAGTAGCACATGGTGGAAACCAGCCTTAGCCATGCCAAGAGCCAAACCACCTGCACCTGCAAATAATTCCACAGAATTAAACTGTCGCACAGGAGCAACTTCAAACTCTTCGCTCCAACGGTTTTCAACCATAGCTTTAGCTTCCGGGATGTCGAGCAAGTCGTGCATCTCGAAACCTCTCACGCCATTGCTGTCTACACACGAAGGATAAACACCACGGCGAGACCATGAGGCCGTTACAGCAGCACTCGTTCCGGTGAGTGCAGCAAGATTATTTATAGAAATAAACATCGTAATATTACAAACCTCCCTTTTCTTGAATTTCTTCAGCTAATTCTTTTACCTTATCTAATATCAGCTTGCTACCATCAATATTGTCTTCTTCTACCACTTCGCCAAATACTTTCGACAAACGATAATAGAAGTTGCGGTCGCCTGTGAGATGTTCCCAAAAATCTACTCCTGCATAAACAGGATAAGTAGAAGCTATAATCTTATAATTCGATGATAGTTTGTCACCATAGAGCACACCTACTATCAAATCATCAAAATTTAGTTTTAAATGATCAATGCGTGCCTTGCCCATCAATTTTTTGAAATGTCCGAGAATGGTAGTCACATCATCATTATTAATTGTCTGAGGACCAGCCTTGCATTGGCAATATTTCCTTCTGCCATCCAGAGCATCCACAAACTCTATATCAATACCATCAATACCTGAAGCACCGCCAGTAATTTGGCTCAGCTCAGAGATAAAAATCTGAGTTTGCATTCCAAACGTTGTGTTAAGGCTTGTGCCAAGAACACGAGGATACACCAAAGCCTTGGCCAACGACTCAGGCGTGGTGTCACCACATAGAAACGCAGCAAGATAGTTTATCAGAAAGGGATTCACATTGAAGTTTTTCAACTCCAACTTCATTAAGTTGTTGATATGATTTGGTATTATAGCCGTACGGAAGAAGTTCTTTCCGCTCTCTAATATTGCCAGTTTCTGTGATTCTTCCATGATTTCTATTCTTATTAAATTAAAATATGTATGCTTCACATTATGATATTATCATGTGCAGCTAATATTTTCTTGCAAAGATAATATTTTTTTTGTGAAAAATCAAATATCATCATGTTGAAAAAATTAAGGGTTTAGATTTTTTGTCTTTGAGCAAACTAAAGAAGATTTATCAAATAACATCGCGGATACTCTTGCTTATCATCTGAACGCTATGTGGTAACGCAGTATTATTCTTTTCACGCGACATGGTGACATGGGAACATTTTCGTTAAGCCAAATGAGCAGAACCGAACTGGTTCGAGTTCTGCCATGGCGAGAAAATGTGCCATAACATGGAAGAATAATTCAGTTTGCTACAACACAATTCTCGGATGGCAAACATAAAATATAGTTTTAAGAAAATTTCGACCACACGACCACAGATGAGTGTATCATGTTGTCGGTCAGTGCTTTATACTGTGGTCGAAACTGAGGTGTCGACCATCAATCGACCACCAACTTGCGTTATTTGGCTTAACGAAAATGCTTATCATAAACTGATCGATATTTTGGAGAAAGTGTTTTGTCAAGGTGTTGTTAGATGGTTGGCAAAAGTGTTACCCAACGTTTGGCAAAAGTGTTGCCCAACGTTTGGCAAAAGTGTTGCCCAACGTTTGGTAAAATTGTTTTCAACGTTTGATAAATGTATTATCCAACGTTTGATAAAGGTATTATCCAACGTTTGATAATGGTATTATCCAACGTTTGATAAAGATATTATCCAACGTTTGATAAGCGTATTATCCAACGTCTGATAAGCGTATTATCCAACGTTGGAAAAAGTTGTGATAATCAACACTCTCCCGCTTTGGCATCGATACAGATACTTCGCTTAGCAGTTTCATGTTGAAGAGCGATGATAATAAGTGTGGTCGAAGTGTGGTCGCAAATCCCGATTTTTAGGAATCGACCACACCTGTAAGATGTTGAAGGATAGCGTGATGCGGATATCTGTGGTCGTGTGGTCGAAATTTTCTTGAAAACTAAAATAACTGTAGGATGGTGCCATATTGGTGTTCGGTGTTAACAATTTAAGAGATTCGCGTGTGCGCGTGTGCGTGCGTATACATAATATATATATAAAGAACACGAATGATCCTTTTTGTAATACCTCCTATAAAACTACTTCAAGCACAGTCTGTACCTGCAACAATTAGCGAAAACGTTTACGTGTAATAATGCGATGAATATTTATCAGCAACGAAAAGAAAGTAGTATCTTTGCATCATCAAACTACTGACAATTATATACACATCAACAGCATCTATGGGAAAATCCTTTTGCCCTCAAATCCCATCAAGTCTCTGGAGCGAAACTCATCGCTCCAGAGTGCTGATGGGAGACCAATACGGAAACCGACTTCCATCCAATATCATTGGAAGCAACAATTCCAATGTAAACGTTTACGTGGAACATTTCACCTTTTTTAGGTGGGTTTTAATAAATTTTAAGTAACTTTGCAAACAAACAACATCAAAAATATTACTAATTTTCAAAACTACTAATTTTATGTCTGTTTATTTTAAGAGTATTTCACGCACGGTACTTGTTCTGTGTATGCTCTTGATCGTCGGTAATGCTTATGCACAGACCGTCGCTAAGGGTACAGTCACAGACTCCAATGGCGAAGCCGTTATTGGTGCAACCGTAGTAGAAAAGGGAAATCCTAAGAATGCAGCCGTAACTGACTTCGACGGTAACTTCACCATCAAGGTGCCTGCCTCGAAGAAGCTGGTCATCTCATACATCGGTATGGTGACTCAGGAAGTTGCAGCAGGTAGCAATCTGAAAATCGTCCTCCAGGACGACAACGCCGCCCTTGATGAGGTGGTCGTTGTGGGTTACACCAGTAAAGCACGTAAAGACCTGACCGGTTCGGTCGGTTCGGTAAGCGGTGCGAAACTGGCAGTGGTTCCTGTATCATCAGCAGCCGAAGCCCTTCAGGGTAAGATTGCCGGTGTGCAGATTACAACGGTCGATGGTCAGCCAGGTGCCGACATCAACATCCGCGTTCGTGGAGCCACGTCTGTAACTCAGAGCAACCAGCCACTGTTCATCGTCGATGGTTTCCAGGTTGACAACATCAATGATATTCCTCCCACGGATATCGCTTCAATCGACGTGTTGAAAGATGCTTCTCTGACCGCTATCTATGGTGCGAAGGGTGGTAACGGTGTTGTTGTAGTTACTACAAAATCTGCTAAGACTGGTAAGGTTCAGGTGTCGTTCAACGGACGTCTCAGCGTATCTTCATTGGCACGCTCTATGAGCCAGATGAACACCTTCGAATTTGTTGACTATCAGTATGACCGTGCTGCTGCTAACGGCAACCGCTCTTCATGGGCTAAGCCTTTCCGTGGCAACTTCGGTAACCCTAAGGACATTTCTCTCTATCGCAACGAGGCTACACGCGACTGGCAGGATGAGGTTTTGGGCAACCACCCCGTCAACTACTCCAGCAACGTGACCATCGGTGGTGGTAACGAGACTACACGTTTCAACCTCTCACTGACTCAGTCAGAAGATAAGGGTATTATCCTCGGTTCAGGCGTACGTCGTACCAACATCAACCTCAAGCTCAATACCAAGATTACCAAGAACCTTGAGTTCACCTACAATCCTAAGATCAGCTATCGTCGTGACGAAGGTGCAGGTGGTGACAACATCGGTTCAGGTGGTCTGATCGACGTATTGCGCTACCGTCCTACAGCAGGTCTGCGTGAGTGGGGTTCATACGAAGAGATGGAAAATGAGGCTGATGCCAGCAACTTCCGTCTGACAAACCCTGTCAACGATATCCAAACCAACACCCAGAAAAAGCATGGTTACACCATTACCAACCAGTTTGCACTGAAGTGGTCTCCCATCAAGGGTCTCGTTCTGCGCAGTGAGGGTAACTACACACTCGGATTCAGCGATACTGAACGTTTCTATGGCTGGCAGACCGGTATGGCAAAAGCTGCCATCAACAACAATAAGCCTGTTGCTGTGCTCAATAAGAAGAACTCTGAGTCATACACTTGGACTAATACAGCTTCTTACGACTTGACTCTCCAGGATAAGCACAACTTGTCGTTCCTCTTGGGTCAGGAGATCTATCACTCACAGTATAAGGCAAACCAGCAGGCTGCCCACCTCTTCGATCAAAACATCGATGCAGAAACAGCCCTCAACAACATGGCACTCGGACAGCCCTATGCTGAACAGACCTACACCAAGCGTTCTACTGCCAACCGCACAGCATCGTTCTTCGGTCAGGTTTCATACAACTACCAGCACAAATATCTGATCTCAGGTACCTTCCGTGCTGACGGTTCTACCAAGTTTGCTCCCGGCAACCAGTGGGGTTACTTCCCCTCTATCTCTGGTGCATGGGTGATCAACAAGGAGAAATTCCTGAAAGATGTGAAATGGATTGATCAGTTGAAACTCCGCGCTGCCTTCGGTCTCGCCGGTAACAACAACATCGCTGACGATCTCTGGCGCTATCTCTACACCACCAATGCTACTGGCGGTCCCGCTTTCGGTGAGGCTACTGTAGGTGGTGAACTCTACTATGGTGCTCCAGGTAACTATCCTAACAAGGACATCAAGTGGGAAACTACGATCACCCGCAACCTTGCTATGGACATTTCACTCTTCGGTGGACGTCTGAGCATCACTCCCGAAATTTATTGGAATACCACACGTGACCTGCTCTACAATTCTACTATTCCTGGCGTATCAGGATACCAGAAGCAGATGCAGAACATCGGTAAGGTAGCCAACAACGGTTGGGAACTCACCGTCAACGGCGACATCGTACGTGGTAAAGACTATGTGGTAAGCGGTAACTTCACTCTCGGTCACAACAAGATGACCATCAAGAAACTGAATGCTTCTGACGGTAACACTCCGCTTTATAATACTGCTGGTAAATGGAAGTCATCTATCGAAAATGACTACGTGATGCAGGTAGGTGGTGAGCTCGGTCTGTTCTACGGTTTCGTATATGACGGACTCTACAACTGGGATGAATTTACCTATCCTGAAACAGCCTCTTACGAGGCCACTCCTAACAACAAGGCTACACTCAACGGCATGCTCATCGGCGGTACTGTTACCGACGGTTACGAGAATAACACCGGTAACGGTATCTTCAGCTCATCTAACTCAGGTTACTCTACCCTGCCCGGTAAGATCAAGCTGAAAGACCTTAATGGTGATGGTCAGATCGACCAGAAGGATATGACCGTAATCGGTAACACCAACCCCAAATGGCAAGGTGGTTTCGGTTTGTCAGGTCAGTGGAAGAGCTTCGACTTCACAGCCAACTTCACTTACATGCTCGACTTTGATGTATATAATGCCACAGCATTCGCTATGTCATCATCATCATCAAGCCAGTACAACTTCTTCAACGTAGATTCTAAGTTTGCTGACAAGCGTTGGCGTTATACCGCCCCAGAGGGATTTGTTAACAATGATGGTCACAATATCACCGGTGAGACACTCTACAAAAACATCTATATCAATGGTGCACTGGGACTCTACAAGAATCTGAATGCTAATGCAAGCCTGTGGAATCCTGCAGACGTAGTCAACAACGTGATGTTCTCATACTTCGTAGAAGATGGTTCATTCCTCCGTTGCACCGACGTTACCGTAGGTTACACCCTGCCGAACCTCATCACCAAGAAGTTTGGTATCGAGAAAGTCCGTGCTTACGTTTCTGCTTCAAACCTCTTCATCCTCACCAGCTACTCTGGTTACGACCCCGAGGTTGACGTGCAGTCTGGTCTGACTCCTTCTATGGACTACAACCGCTACCCACGTTCACGCACCTTCTCTTTCGGTCTCAACGTAACATTCTAAAGATACAAACCTAAGAAACTGAAATCAATATGAAACTCAATAAGATATTTATCAGTGGAATGGCCATGTTGTCGCTGACAGCATGCGACGATTTCCTTGATGTAGATCCAGACTCAACATCAGCAAACACTGAGTTCATCTACAACAACGAAGGCGAGATTTCTACTGCACTGAATGGTGTTTATGCACAGATTCTCTCTGGAAACACCTTCGGTAATAATCTGTACAAGGATTTCCAGCTGAACAGCGATGTTGACTTCTCTACCAACACCAGCGAAACTGCATCGGGCAACAAACCCGCACGTTTCGATACGCGTTCGGATGCCAGCAACATCAACAGCCTTTGGAATGCACTTTACAAAGGCGTAGAAACTGCCAACGAATTCATCTTCAACCTGAAGAACAGCAAGCTCTATGAAGAGAAGATGAAAACTGAAATTGCCGATGGCGAAAATACTGGCGGTGTGGTAACCGAGGAAGTACCCAACGTGACCAAACTGACCCAGATGATGGGTGAAGCCAAGGTTATGCGTGCAATGTTCTATCACGAACTGCTCTCCTACTGGGGCGATATCCCCTTCACCTTCAAGGCTACCTATGAGACCAACAATCTCTATCCTGAAGTAACAGACCGTCAGGTTGTCAGCGATTCGCTGATTGCCGACCTCCGTCACGCTGCAGAATGGATGCAGTCTGACAAAGACGAAACCCTCGGCGCTCCCGAGCGCATCTCGAAGGAAGCTGCCTATGCCATGATTGCACGTCTCGCCTTGCAGGCTGGTGGTTACTCATTGAACCACGATGCCAACGACGTGAATGGTTACAAGATGACTCGTCCTTCTAACTATAAGGAATACTATCAGATTGCACGCGACTATGCCAAGAAGGTTATCGATGCTGGCGGTCACTCACTCAACAAGAGCTTCCGCGATGTATTCGTTGACGAGTGTAATCACATTGTAAATAAGGGTGACGATGCAATCTTCGAAATTCCTTTCGGTAAGGACTACTCTGGTGCTTGGGGTTATGCTCAAGGTCCAAAGAGCGAAGTTGACGCTAACAACGAAACCGACTTTTCTAACCAAGCATGGGGTTCTACAAGCGGTAACGTTCGCACCACTCGTTTCTATCGCCACATGTTCAAAGAGGGTGACGCCCGTCGCGACTATGTTTGCGGTACATGGGGTTACTCAAACCAGGGTCTGCCCGCTATCAACTTCAGCTACACCATGTATAACAACAAGTGGTCTAAGCTGTGGAACACTGTAGGTCTCGGTAAGGCTTCTACCGGAAACACCGGTATCAACTTTGCCTACATCCGCTATGCTGACGTGCTGCTGATGTTTGCTGAGGCTGACAACGAAGTGAACGGAGCTCCTACACAGGAAGCTATCGACGCTGTAAACCAGGTTCGCCGTCGTGCATACAATGGTGTTAACTATGAACTGACCTCTGCTCAGACTGCTACCAAGGAAGATTTCCTTAAGGCTGTGCTCGACGAGCGTAAGTTTGAGTTTGCTGGTGAGAACATGCGTTGGAAGGATCTTGTCCGCAACAACCTCTACTCAGAGCAGATTTTCTACACCTTCTTGGCTTACTACGGTGTAGCAGAAGACCAGTCAACAGGTTCACCTTACATTGATATGCTCAGCGAGCACGATGGTATTGACTATGCCAATATCTCGGCTATGACCAACATCTATTATGTATATGTGAAGAATACTGGCGACGCCAACTTCCCCAACAGCAACCTCTACATGCTGTACATCGTCAATCCTTGGACGCCAGACATACAGCCTAGCAGCAAGCCAGCAGACTATTTTGCTAATCTTGGCCTGCCTTATGAGCCTGTTTCGGCAAGAGCTATCACGGGTCAGACATCATCAGCCAATGATGTGGCTTGGGGTAACAGCGAAAACATCTGGTCGAAAGAAGGTGTGCTCAAGAACGAAGTACTCTACTCCCTCTTCGGTTACATCCGTGGCGATGAGGATGGAAGCATCAAGATTGTGAACAACGGTGCCGTGGTCAACTTCGACATCGATACTCAGAATCCTGAGGCTACCGTACAGCAGTTGCCCGCAGTACGCTACTTGCTCCCTTATCCACAGGAAGCCATTGCTCGCTCTGACGGACGCTACAAGAACTATTACGGTTTCTAAGCAGTAATTCCTTATTAACATAAGAAAGACTAAAAGACAATGAAAAAATTATTCATATATTCAATGATGCTGATGGCTACGCTGTCCATATTCTCTTGTAAGGACGATGACATCAGCGAATCGGCAAACCGTGATAAGCTGTTCCGTCCGGCATTCCGCACGGACAACAACACCGGTAAGGGTTCTACCGATCCCTACAACTGCGCGATTACCGATTTGAACACAGCACACCTCTACTGGTACACCGTAGATGATGCTGTGGCCTATGAAATCAAATGGGCGATTCAGAACTATGTGGCAAATGGTGAACAGGCATGGATCGACACCGAGGCTGGTGTTGACGGCAAGGAACTGGCAGGTCACGTGGTAGTGACTGATCCTAAGCAGTTTGATTTGGTGATCAAGAACCTGAGCTACCAGACCGACTACCGTTTCGCTATCCGTGCACTCCACTCATACGATGCTAACAACGACAGTTGGAAGACTGACCCTAAAAACTCTGACTGGTATGGTTATGGTCACGGTACAGAATGGGCTGATTACTTCGGCATGCAGACTGGTGCTCGTTATGATGTGCCTTTTGTTATCCAGACTTTAAACATCACCAAGACTTCTATGGTGGTACGTCTGGACCGCAACATCAGCAAGTATTCTGATGATGAGAAGAAAATCTTCCGTGATCATTTCAACTTTGTAGATGATGACCAGAATGTTCTGAAGATTGACTATCTGACCTTCACCGCTTCGAAGTCAACTCCTAATGCTACAACCAACCCCACTTATCTGCACTTCGATATTCCTGAGTCAGCATGGGTAAACGACGTAGCTGAGTTTACTATCGACGGTCTGTCTGAGAACTCGGTTTATAACATCGACGCATGGGATAGCTCGATCGAGGCAAAGGTTGACGCTTGCTACAACTCTGTAATGAAGAGCACCAAGGGTACTCCAGGCGCTCCTATCCTCATCAAGCACGTGCCTACTGCTAAGGATACTATCGGTACTGGCGAGAACATGAACATCTATGACATCTCGTCATACAACTCCATGAAGCTCGACGATATCATCTCTAACTACAATAGTGATGTAACTGTAGCTGAGAACCAGGTATTCTATCTGGAAGGTGGAAAGACTTACCACTTCACCAGCAACCCCAACATCTATAAGGGTATGACACTCCGCACCAACCCAGAGGATGTTGCACAGGGTAAGCGCGCTAAAGTATATCTCAGCGGTATGACCAAGACTGGTGCTAATGTCAATACCTGTAACTTCATGTTGGGTCGTCAGCCTAATGCTGGTGAGAATAGTACCATTACCCTTGACATCGACTCTATTCGTTTCATGGATCTCGACTTTGACGTTCCTATGGCTACCAACTATGGTCATGCTCAGGAAGGAACAGGAAATGCTGTAGGTAACTACTTCATGAACATGTACTCTAACGGTATGGGTATCAATGTAACCCTGCTCGAATGGAACAACTGTACATTCCAGGGACTCATCCGCGGATTCTTCCGTATTCAGGGTTCTAACGACTTCTATATCCACAACCTGAAGATGATTGACTGCAGCCACTATAACAGTGGATTCTACGACAACAATGGTGGAGGTTACAACTACATCCATGCTGACCACAACGGTAAGCCGAAGTCAAACATTCTGGAGAATGTTGAAATCAGCGGCAACGTATTCTACGATAGTCCAAAGGGTAGCTTGATTACTGACTCTAACCGCAACCTGAATTGGGATGCTTCTGTACGTTGGAATCTCAACATCCACCACAACACCTTCGTGAACTTCATGACTCGTTCTACAAAGGCTGCTTGGATGAATACTCGCTATATCCCTGGAGGTTCTGAAGCCAGCATTCACGACAACATCTGGATTAACACCAAGGATGCTGACGACGTGAACCGTGCTATGAATGCACTCGGTTGGGATGCTCGTAACATTCAGGGTGGTGACGGAAGTGGTAAGGTTGTATTCAACATCTACAACAACTGGACCACAAACGATCCTTATCTGAAGGGCGGACAGCCATTCAGCAACAATGCCTTCAACGCTACTTCTAACTCACCAGGTAAGTGGCAGAAGACTTGGAAGGACGAACTCGACACCTACTATCCTGCAGGACTTGACGAGCTGAAGGTTCACTGCGATCCCGAACTGAAGGCCACAGACTTGATGGTATCGCCAAACCCACAGCACTTCGTAGGCGCTAAGCCAAGTCACCTTGACCACCATACCGATAAGGGTATCGACGGTCTCTACTATCAGCAGACTGAGAAAGTGCTCAACTCAGCTATCTATAAGAGCGGCGCTGGTGCACCTCGTCTGAGAAACGGTAAGAAATAATAAAGCATTAAAACATACATACGACTATGAAAATTATGAAATATGTAGCCGCAGCATTCGCTGCCGTAGCTATGACTCTCTCTTTCAGCAGCTGTTCAAGAGACCTTGATCCAGATGTTGACTCAATGGGCTGGTATCGTTGCGAGGTAACCCTCGACAACCAGGGTAGCCTGAGCGAGGAAGGTGTTGCAGCATTCGAAGATGCTGTCAACGCAGCCTATGGTCTGGAGCATGGTGCAACACACTATTTCTCTCATTGCACCAAGGCTTACATGGAGAGTAACTACAACGCAACTGTAGCTCTGTCTAACGATAAGAACGAAATCTTTACCAAGATTATCGCTCCTGTTGTTGCCTCTCAGGGCGTGAGCGACTTCACCGTGAAGTTTGCTTTCGAAGAGCAAATCACCAGTAAAAATGCTGAGGGCGAAGAGGTGAAAACCGTGAAAGAGCTGAAGTCTGTCATCTACAAGGCTTCTGACTTGAAATAACAGACATACTTAATATCTCTATGCCACAGGGGCAGGTCGAAAGGTCTGCCCCTGTTTTTCCATTAAGACGCTATCGTCTAAGCAACAGCATATAATAGGATTATACAACAACAAGGACGAACATAGATTATAGCAAATACTAACAAACAGAAAATTAACATAGGTTCAACAACATTACTCATGAGGGGCTGGTAACAGACCTTAAACTAAAAACATAACAACATGATGAAAAAGACATTACTGACACTAACAGCAATGCTGAGTCTGCATGCAACAGCACAGACTTTACCATATCAGAATCCTGCACTTACTGCAGAAGTTCGTGCCGATGATTTGTTAGGACGCCTGACTCTTGAAGAGAAGGCTAAACTAATGATGGACACGTCACCTGCTATTGCGCGATTGGGCATTCCGGCGTTCCAATGGTGGAACGAAGCACTTCATGGCATAGGCCGTAACGGCTTTGTTACGGTATTTCCAATCACCACCATGATGGCTGCGTCATGGGATGATGCATTGCTCTACCAAGTTTTTACTGCTGTGAGCGATGAAGCACGTGCTAAAAATCAAGAAGCGAAACACAGCGGTAAAGTGTCGCGTTATCAAGGATTGTCATTCTGGACTCCCAATATTAATATTTATCGCGACCCTCGTTGGGGACGTGGACAGGAAACCTATGGTGAGGATCCATACCTGACAGAACGTATGGGACTTGCTGTTGTGAATGGACTGCAAGGTCAAAGCTTCGACGGAAAACCGTCGAAAGAACGTTATGCAAAACTGTTGGCATGTGCCAAACACTTTGCTGTGCATAGTGGTCCGGAATGGAATCGACACACGTTCGATATTCAGCAGTTGCCAGAACGTGACCTCTGGGAAACCTATCTCCCAGCTTTCAAGGCTTTGGTACAGAAAGGTAAGGTGGCTGAAGTGATGTGTGCCTACCAACGTATCGACGGTCAGCCTTGTTGTGGTAATGCCCGTTATGAGCGACAAATCCTTCGCGACGAATGGGGATTCGATGGTCTCATCACCACCGACTGTGGTGCCATCCGCGACTTCCTGCCAGGATTTCATGGTGTATCAGCCGACCGTCCGGCTGCTGTAGCACAGGCTGTTGAGTCTGGTACCGACTTGGAATGTGGTTCTGAATACCGCAATCTGCCTGAAGCCGTAAAACGAGGAGACATTAGCGAAGAGCGTATCAATACCAGTTTGCGCCGACTGTTGGTGGCACGTTTCAGATTGGGAGACTTTGATGCCGACTCTTTGGTGAGTTGGACCAAGATTCCTTCAAGCGTTATTGCCTCGAAAGAACATAAGCAACTCGCTTTGCAAATGGCACGTGAAGGAACTATTCTGCTAAAGAACAACGGTATTCTGCCCTTGAAGAAAGAGAACGCTAAACGCATCGTAGTCATGGGACCGAATGCTAACGACTCTATCATGATGTGGGGAAACTATAGTGGTTACGCCACAAAGACCGTCACCATGCTGCAGGGACTGCGCCAAAAGTTGGGCGATGTGCGTTATGTGCAAGGTTGCGGTCTGACTCGTGCAGAAGTCTATGAGAGTCGTTTCGACCACATGAAGGCTCCATTGGGCAATAGGGGAATGCAAGCCACATATTGGAATAATACCGAGATGGAAGGTACACCCGTCAATACCGTAACGATTACTTCACCCATCAATCTGAGCAATGGCGGCAATACGGTCTTTGCGCCAGGTGTCAATCTGGAGCAGTTCTCTGCTCGTTACGACGGACAGTTTGTTGCTGATACCGATGAAACGCTTACGCTGCGTGTCGGAGCAGATGATAAAGTGCGCGTCATGGTCAATGGCGATACGCTGGTCAATATTTGGAAGGTGCGTCAACGTATTCAGGAAGCTGCCCCACAACTTGAAGTCAAAGCCGGACACCACTATCGCATACAGATAGACTATGTGCAGGAAGGCGGAATGGCAGCCATGCAGTTTGACATCTGTAAAAAGCAAACACCTACTGCTGACGAGATTCTGGCACAGGTGGGCGATGCTGAAACGGTCGTCTTCGTTGGTGGAATCTCTCCGCGAGTTGAAGGCGAAGAGATGAAAGTGAGCGACCCAGGTTTCAAGGGTGGCGACCGTACAGACATCAATCTGCCTACCGTTCAGCGCCAGATATTGCAACTGTTGCACAAAGCTGGTAAACGTGTGGTCTTTATCAACTGTTCGGGCGGCGCCATCGCTCTAACAGAAGAAGCGCCACTCTGCGATGCGATTGTTCAAGGATGGTATGGTGGAGAACGTGGTGGTGAAGCCATGGCAGAGATTCTGATGGGCGAAGTGAACCCTTCAGGAAAACTGCCCATAACGTTCTACCGCAGTACCGATGATCTGCCCGACTTCCTCGACTATCGTATGACTGGTCGTACTTACCGCTATTTCAAAGGTGAAGTGCTCTATCCCTTCGGCTATGGACTGAGTTATACGTCTTTTGAAGTGGGCAAACCACAATATAAGAACGGCGTGGTAACGGTAAATGTGAAGAATACCGGCAAGATGGATGGAACGGAAGTGGTTCAGGTTTATCTGCGCCGTACTGCCGACACAGAAGGTCCGCTCAAAACGTTGCGTGCTTATAGCCGAATATCGGTCAAGGCTGGTCAGAGTCAAAAGGTCAGCATTCCGTTGCCCCGTGATCAGTTTGAAGGTTGGGATGCGAAGAGCAATAGTATGCGTGTAGTACCTGGTCAATACGAATTGATGGTAGGTACGTCAAGTGCTGATAAAGATCTGAAGACCATTAAGGTCAATATGAAATAAATGAAAAAGGGAAACAGTATTCCCTACCTTCTATTTAAAGATGCTGAAACATGCGGTCTGCCGTCTGCTGATGGGCTGGATGTTTCAGCGTCTTTTGTATAAATACACAGCTGTCAAAATAGACAAACATCTTCTTGCCTCCCCATTCCGTCCTTTGACCTCCCATCATATTCCCATTATTGTCTGTTTGTTTTTGGGAGTTAGTTGGGACTTACTTGGGAGTTTCTTGGGATTTATTTGGAAAATATAATGCACATATTACGTTGATCATAATTCGAAGACATCCCGAATGCATCCCGAATGCATCCCGAATGAATACTATATGAAAAACATGTATTGGATTTTAATAAGTAAAAACTATCGTATCAAACAGCTTATTATCACATCAATTGAAATTGAAAACAACACGAAAGAGAAACAGTATACTGCATATTTACGGCAAAGATAGAAATAATATGCACTTTTTTTGTCATACGCTCGCTTATTCGTACCTCTGACGCTTTGCATCGAAGGTACTTGCGCTCGGTAATAAAAGAAAAATCGAGTTTTTTTCTTTGTATTACGCTCGCTTATTCGTACCTTTGTAGGCAGAATGAAGCAGGCTATGATATTTGCAGCGGGACTGGGAACCCGACTGAAGCCCTTGACCGACACGATGCCTAAGGCATTGGTGCCAGTAAATGGTGTGCCTTTACTCGATCTTATTATCCGCCGACTGATGGCCCAAGGCTACGAACGCTTTGTGGTCAACGTGCATCATTTTGCACAAATGATCATAGATCATGTGGCGCAACAGGACTATGCTCCGCTGGTTCGCATCAGCGATGAAAGCGACATGTTGCTCGATACAGGAGGCGGACTGAAGAAGGCTGCTACATGTTTCGACGATGAGCAATCGCCCATCCTTATTCATAACGTAGATATCCTTGACAATGTCTGTTACGACTGGTTTGCCCGGCAACACAACGACGAAGACGATGCAGTATTGCTGGTAAGTGAACGCAAAACCAAGCGTTACCTACTCTTCGACAATGCCATGCGCCTGATGGGATGGAAGAATATAGAGACTGGTGAAATCAAAAGTCCCTACGAATATATCCGTCGCACAGGACTCTCACAGCATGGCGAACCGCTCAATATGTATGCCTTCTCTGGCATTCATTCTTTCTCTCCCAGACTGTTCCGATTGATGGAACGCTTCCCCGATAAATTCAGCATTATCGATTTCTATCTCAGCATATGCCACCGTGCACATATATATGGATGCGTCAAGTCTGACTTGAAAGTGCTCGACGTAGGCAAACTCAATGCGCTGGATGAAGCAGAGAAATTTCTAAACAATAATAAATAATACTGTATGCAACAGAAAATCATTATCCTCGACTTCGGAAGTCAGACGACACAGCTCATCGCTCGCCGTCTGCGCGAACTCGACACGTTCTGTGAGATTTTGCCATACAACAAGTTTCCACAGGATGACAAAGAAGTCATCGGAGTGATTCTTGCCGGCAGCCCCTACAGCGTGTACGATCCCGAAGCTTTCAAGGTCGATCTCACACAGTTCCTGGGACGCCTTCCGGTGCTCGGCATCTGCTATGGTGCACAGTTCATTTCCTACAACAACGGCGGAAATGTAGAGCCTGCAGGAAGTCGCGAGTATGGCCGACAGAATCTTACCACCATCAACAAGGAGTGTCCGCTCTTCCGAGGCTTCGACAACAACTCTCAGGTATGGATGAGTCATGGCGATACCATTACCGCCATCCCAACAGGTTCAGAGGTAGTTGCCTCTACCGAAACTGTAGAGAATGCAGCATATTACTGTCCCGATGCCACATTGATGGGATCATACGATGGTCATCAGCCTGTGATGGGTGTGCAGTTCCACCCCGAAGTATTCCATTCGGTTCAGGGCACCCAGTTGCTCAAAAACTTCGTGGTTGATATTTGCGGTGGCCGTCAGGACTGGAGTGCCGACAACTACATCGAGACAACAGTAAAGGAACTGAAAGAGCAGATTGGCAACGACCGTGTCATCCTCGGTCTCTCTGGCGGTGTTGATTCATCCGTTGCTGCCGTACTTCTCAATCGTGCCATTGGCAATCAGCTGACCTGTATCTTTGTCGATCATGGTATGCTCCGCAAAAATGAGTTCTCTCAGGTGATGGAAGACTACAAGGTGCTTGGCTTGAATGTGATTGGTGTAGATGCCAGCGAGAAGTTCTTTGCTGATTTGGCAGGCGTTACCGATCCCGAACAAAAGCGCAAAATCATCGGTCGCGACTTCGTTGAGGTGTTCAATGCCGAAGCTAAGAAGATTACCGATGCCAAATGGCTTGCACAAGGCACTATCTATCCCGACCGCATCGAATCGCTCAACATCACCGGTAAGGTCATCAAGAGTCACCATAACGTGGGTGGACTGCCCGAAGAGATGCACCTCTCACTCTGCGAACCGCTGAAATGGCTCTTCAAGGACGAAGTACGCCGTGTCGGACGCTCGTTGGGAATGCCCGAACACCTGATCACCCGACATCCTTTCCCTGGTCCCGGACTGGCTGTGCGCATACTGGGCGACATCACTCCCGAACGTGTACGCGTCTTGCAGGATGCCGACGATATCTTCATCCGCGGTCTGCGCGACTATAAGGTCAAACTCTCTGGTGATGAAGCACGCCGTGTGCTTGCAGCAGGAGTACCTGCAGAAATGACCGATGGCGAGATAGAAGTATCACTCTACGACCAAGTATGGCAGGCAGGTGCCGTTCTCCTTGCCACGGTTCGTTCCGTAGGAGTAATGGGCGATGAGCGCACCTATGAGCATCCTGTTGCTCTGCGTGCCGTGACATCTACCGATGCCATGACCGCCGACTGGGCACATCTGCCTTACGACTTCATGGCCAAAGTATCTACCGAGATTATCAATAAGGTGAAGGGCGTAAACCGCGTTTGCTACGATATCTCGTCAAAACCACCCGCAACAATCGAGTGGGAATAACCCTAATAACACGACATCAATATGGCAACAGTTGACGACAAGAAGATAATCTTTTCGATGGTGGGAGTGTCGAAAATCATCCCACAAAACCAAAAACAAATACTGAAGGACATCTACTTATCGTTCTTCTATGGCGCAAAGATTGGCATCATCGGTCTGAATGGTGCTGGTAAATCTACGCTGATGAAAATCATTGCCGGACTCGAACAGCCTTCACGTGGTGAAGTGGTATGGAGCCCTGGTTATTCGGTAGGCTATCTGCCACAGGATCCTCCCCTTGACGAACAGAAGACGGTGAAGGAAAATGTGATGGAAGGTGTACAGCACATCTATGATGCGCTCGCTGAATATGAGGATATCAACAATAAGTTCGGGCTGGAAGAGTACTATGGCGACCCCGACAAGATGGACCAGCTGATGCAACGACAAGCCGAGGTGCAGGACATCATCGACTCTACAGATGCTTGGAACATCGACTCCAAACTGGAACGCGCTATGGATGCTTTACATTGTCCGCCGGGCGATTGGGCTGTTACAAACCTCTCTGGTGGTGAGCGCCGCCGTGTGGCGCTCTGCCGTTTGCTACTCCAAAAACCCGATGTATTGTTGCTCGACGAGCCTACCAACCATCTTGACGCCGAGAGCATCGATTGGCTCGAACAGCATTTGCAGCAATATGAGGGTACTGTGATAGCAGTAACCCACGACCGCTACTTCCTTGACGACGTGAGCGAATGGATTCTTGAACTTGATCGTGGCGAAGGTATTCCCTGGAAGGGTAACTATTCTTCATGGCTTGACCAGAAGACTAAGCGCATGGAGCAGGAAGAAAAGACTGCTTCCAAGCGTCGCAAGACTCTGGAACGCGAATTGGAATGGGTGCGTATGGCCCCGAAGGCACGTCAGGCTAAGGGTAAGGCGCGTCTGAACTCTTATGAGCAGATGCTGAACCAAGAGCAGAAAGAGCGTGAAGACAAGTTGGAGATATTCATTCCCAATGGTCCCCGTTTGGGCAATAAGGTGATAGAGGCTGTGCATGTGAAGAAGGCTTTCGGTGAGAAAGTACTCTTCAACGACCTCAATTTCATGTTGCCTCCCAACGGCATTGTGGGTGTCATCGGTCCTAACGGCGCCGGCAAGACCACCTTGTTCCGTTTGATTATGGGGCTCGACCAAGTAGATGGCGGCACCTTTGAAGTGGGCGATACCGTGAAGTTGGCTTACGTTGACCAGCAACACAAGGACATCGATCCGAAAAAGACCGTCTATGAGGTTATCTCGCAAGGCAACGAAACGTTGCGTCTGGGCGGTCGCGATGTGAATGCACGAGCTTATATTTCCCGTTTCAACTTCTCTGGTACTGACCAGAGCAAGCTGTGTAGTGTGTTGTCTGGTGGTGAACGCAACCGTCTGCAATTGGCTTTGGCATTGAAACAAGAGGGTAACGTGCTGTTGCTCGACGAGCCTACCAACGATATCGACGTGAACACCCTCCGCGCTTTGGAGGAAGGTTTGGAGACATTTGCAGGTTGTGCCGTAGTTATCAGCCACGACCGTTGGTTTCTGGACCGTATCTGTACACACATTTTGGCCTTTGAGGGCAATGGCGAAGTATTCTTCTTTGAGGGCAGTTATTCGGAATACGAAATCAACAAAGCCCGCCGCTTGGGTGACACCGAAATCAAGAAAGGCCGTTACCGCAAGTTGATGGAAGAGTAAACAGCCCGTTGTCAACAACATTCTGACAAGTCCACAGGCGTTATTCAGTAACGTATCAATATCCAGCCCGACCGTTGTCCTGCCTATAGATGCAGTATCAACGGTCGGGCTGAATCTTTATAATCAGACGATTTATACCTGACGTTTATGGTGACTACTATGACTTCTTCGCAAAAAGTGAAGCACCTATGCTTATTCCCAATACTCCCAGTATAAACACAAGAGATGCCACGGCATCTATCTCCACATACTCATGGATAAGCATTTTTACACCAATAAACACCAAGAGCACACATACTCCCAATTTCAGGTATCTGAATTTATCGGATATGGCTGCCAGTAGGAAAAACATGGCACGCAATCCAAGTATAGCAAAAATATTAGAGAAGAACACCACGTAGGGATCAAGCGATACAGAGAATATAGCAGGAATGCTGTCGAAAGCAAATATCAAGTCGCTGAACTCAATAACGAGTACCGTGACAAACAGCGGAGTGAGCAAGAGTCGTCCTGCTCGTCGCACAAAGAACTTATCTCCTTCAAACTGAGTATGTATGCGTCCGGTCTTTGACAGCAGACGTACGAGCGGATGCTTTTCCACGTTCATTTCCGCCTTGTCGTTCCGATTGAGATACATCTTCACACCACTATACACAAGCACTACGCCAAAGACGAGCAATACCCAGTCGAAGCGACTGATAATGGCAGAACCGAGGAAGATAAACACAAAGCGCAATACAATGGCACCGAGTATTCCCCAGTTTAATACATGCTGATACTCATTTTTCCCAACTCCAAACGATGTGAATATCATCATCATGACAAACAGGTTGTCAACAGATAGCGTCTTTTCTATCAGATAACCAGAAATGTATGATACCGTCATGTAATGTCGGTATTGCTGCAAACTCATTTCAAAATCGTCGGGATGGAGTTTCAGGTGTGATGCATACTTCGAAGCAACCGTCTGTAGGTCATTAAAATTCTCTATGCCATGCACCATGTCGCCATGAAACCACAAAAACACAGCGAACAAAAGTGCCAAACCAATCCACACAAAAGTCCATACTGTTGCCTCGCGAATAGACACCACATGAGCTTTTCTGTCGATTACAAACATATCAAGCAGGAGAATAGCGGCTATGAATGCTACGAATCCTACCAAGAACATTGTTTCTGTCATTACCATTTGTTTCTCATTTTATCATTTAGAAAGCGCAAAGTTACTCATCGCATATTACAAACCTGTTACATCAGAGCTTATCATGCTCAATATTTAGTGTTTTTTAAGTACTAATGGTATTCGCGAACGTTAGGTTGTCGAACACCACTTTGCCATCACCCTATTTCAAATGCATGTTTTCTTGAAATATTCTGCTACGCTGCGTAGCATATTGTGAATAGTGTATAGTTGTGCAATATTCCAAAAACGAAAAATTGATGGATATTGAGTAAATACGGTTAGCGCATCAGCATACAGTTATTTGAGTTTTTATAAAATTTCGACCACACGACCACAGATGTCTGCATCATGTTATCAGTCAAACTCTTACACGTGTGGTCGATTCCTGTGATTTGGGATTTACGACCACACTTCGACCACACTTATTGTTAAATGTCATCAACGTGAAACAGCAATGTGAATACGCTATATCGATGCCTAAGTGGGGGTGTGGTGATTATCACAACTTTTTCAAACCTTGATAATATTTTTATCTAACGTTGGATAATACTCTTATCTAACGTTGGATAATACTCTTATCTAACGTTGGATAACACTCTTGTCAAACGTTGGATAACACTCTTGTCAAACGTTGGATAACACTCTTATCAAACGTTGGATAACACTCTTATCAAACGTTGAAAATACTTTTGTCAAGCGTCAGACAATAGTTTTGCCAAATGTTAGTCAATAGTTTTGCCAACCGTTAGGCAATAGTTTTGCTAATCGTTGGACAAACCTTGGCAAAACGTTATCAAAAAATATCGCTCAGTATTATTTCTGAGCGATATTCTTTATTTTTTGATAATCATATATGAGTATCGTGGATGCGCTTACAATTTGGTGGTCGATTGGTGGTCGATTGGTGGTCGATGTCTTTATAATCGACCACCGCTTAATGTGTTGATGGATAGCGGGATACATATGTCTGTGGTCGAGTGGTCGAATTTTTCTGAAAACTAAAATAACTGTATGCGACTCTCGCGTGTTATCCTTGTGATGTAATCAACAAAGGCTGTTCCCTGCCTATCGATCATTCGTTTTCAATTATCTATAGCGACTTATTGCATGCGGTTGAAGCCTTCCCAACGCACATTCCATTTGCCATTTTTGGGGAAACCGGGGTTGAGCGGCTGTTGACATCCGTCCCATCCGCAACACATCATGGCAATGGCTGTGAGCAAAGATCCGTTGCCTGGCAGATAAAGTCGCAGACGGTCTGGAGTCTGGAAGTTGTGACCATTGGGCAGATAAGTATTCTTCTGTGTATCGATCAGCAATGCCTGAAGTGCGGTTTCGGGTTCTCCCAATCGGGCAGCAGTCATGGCTATCATGCCATAATCCCATCCCCAAGTGGTCTCCCAATGCCAGTTGTGCATCACGGCATCAAGTGTGTGTCTCATCTTGATGCTGTCGATACCCTGAGTTGGGATGAGGCCGAAAGCACCCAGCACGGCAGGGTGGTCGCTGTAGCAATGTTCGTCAAAGCGCGGTTCTTCCTTTGATGGAAGACCTGCCTGATAGATGCCGTTCTTCTCAGGCAATGGTGCAAGTCGCTTGATGATGTTGTCCCAGTCAGCATTACGGCTTTTGCCCATGCGCTCACGCCACTTTTGTGCTACTGTGAGTCCATAGCGCCAGTAACTGAGTTCGAAGGGATGGTTGTAGGAAAAGTCCTTGCGCATACATTCCTGCATGGCAGTGGCGCCAGTGAGTGGAATGTACTGCCCGCCGCGATCGCAGGCTTTGGCAAAGTCTGCCATAAATTCAGCAGTCTGTTCCACATGTTCAGCATAGGTCTTAAGCGTTTGGTCTGATGGGTTGGCGCGATACATTTCTTCAGCGAGATAGATGTAATGGGGTTGTTGCCAGAGCAGAAACGAACCAACGTTTGACGGTGCTTCGCCAGCCCAAGGGTCGGTCATCTTCATCCAGCGCAGTCCTTTGAATCCTTGACGCTTAGCTATATTGCGTGCAACGGGAGCTGCCACATCGTCATACCAGCGTAACATGCGAGCCACTACGTCGGGTTGATTCCACAGACAGAAATCTACTGCGTGCCACCAAGTCATCTCCAGATGCGGACGACCAAACCAACTGTTGTAGGTCAAGCCAGTTTCCTGTGGGGGCATGTTGCCTGCGCAGTTGATATAGGTGAGATATTGTGATAGGACCACGCGACGCTCCAGTTCCTTGGCTCTTGGGTCGGTGCATTGTCCGAAATCGGCAAATGCACCTGCTGACCAATGGCGGTGCCAGAATTTCTGGTTGCGCTTCATGTGGTCGGCAAAGGTTTCAGATGCGGGACGGTCGATGGGCTTAAGACAGTATTCTGCAGAAAATTCCAACACATCGTCGGTGGTTGATAGGGCATACTGATGGTTGCCCATGGGCTTCAGGTCGGCAATGCCGTTCCATCTCACATATATATAATAGGTGGTGGAGTCGAGTTGATGTTGAATCAGAGCAGATTGTGCATCCTGTTTGACGATTGATGAGGTGTGACGGTCTGTTTTGCTCCAGTCGGCTGCATGGTCGGCATGCTTTCCTGTGGGATAGGGGAGTCGTATGGCAACCTTTGCTTGCTGGTTTTTAAGTAGTGGACTTTTGACGCGTGCTACCAACTGGTCGCGGTCTGGACGGCAGAAAGTGATGACATCAACCGGTTTTCCGTCTGCCAGGAAATGAGAATTAATCTGAGCATCCCAGAGGTGAAGCTCCTGATGAATATCGGTGAGCTGGTTGAGGGCGATGGGATTTGACTGGTTGTCGGTGAGTTGAAGACCGATGGCGCCGAGGTTGAGCCGATGTGGGTTGACGCGGAAATATTCGGTTGCCTGCTTGTTGCGTCCGTTCTGTTTGTATTCTACAGCATACACTTCCTGATGACCATGTCCTAAGTCGTAGGATTTTTCAGTATCAGCAGGTGTCAGTTTCTCGGTGTTGGGAAATGAGTGCCAACCCCAATCAGACATGGTGGTGAGGGGGATGCCTTGCTCATAATCGGTGGTGTAACTTTGCAGTCCGGTCACATCGACGGTGGCGGCAAAATGGCCGTTGCCTACTGTGAGCGATGCGAGATTGTCGGCTTTGGTGATGATGGGGTTGTTACGAAAAAGAACAGCCTCGCGATTAATCGAGGCTGTTGTATTATCGGTATCGAAACCAAGCATTTCCATTTCAAGTGATGCCCATATAAATGGTCCTACACCCTTGGCATCGTTGTCTCTGACTGGTTCGCTAAGGTAATATTGGAACGAACCATCGCGTCGTTTGTTCTCTTTGACCTTTGGCGCAGCCTTCAACACTTTGGCGCTGATGCCCGGACCGAGGCCCGCTACCGCACAGCATTGTGTCAGCGAAATGGTCTTGTCGGCATTGACGCGGATGAAGTTGTTGATGATGCCCTTATAGGCTTTGATACCAGCATCACGGTATTTTTCTCCGAGATACCCCTTGCGGTAGGCTTTCAATAGTGCATAAGCAAACATCGACGAACAAGTAGATTCGAGATAGTTGCCTTCACGTTCGGGTGAATCCATCACCTGATACCACACACCAGTCTTTTTGTCTTGCCACTTGATAACAGCATCGAGGTCTTTGCGCAACAGCTCGATGACTTCGCCACGGCGACTGTAGTTCTCAGGTAGAGCATCAAGCAGTTCGATCAGTGCCATGGTGTACCATCCTTGCGCACGTCCCCAGCAATGCTGTGAGAGTCCGGTTTCCTTGTCCGCCCAGAACATCTCGTGTGTTTCGTCCCAAGCATGACGGTTGAGTCCGGTCTTGGGGTCGAATGTGCGCTGGTAGGTTACGCTGATTTGGTTGACCGCATCGTCGTAAATCTTCTGTGCATCTTTCTGCTTCAGCAGGTCGCGAGCGGTAAGTGTGTAGAATGGCAATCCCATGAAGATACCGTCGAGCCATACCTGATAGCTGTAGATGGCCTTGTGCCAATATACTTTGTCGGCAATGGTGCGTGGTTGTTTTTTCAACTGCTTCATCATGAGTTGCATGGCGAGCAGATTCTTTTTCTCTGGTTGGAGTTGGTACATACGTGTTACGAAATGGCCGGTACGTATGTTGTCGAGGTTATAGTCTTCCATACGAAAACCTCGAATTGCTCCGTTTGGGGCAATCATCGTGTCGGTATATTCGCGGCAGTAGGCGAGAATGTCATCGCCGCCGTATTTCAGATATGTATCAAGCATGGCTTCCAGTTCGATACCCATTACATAACTCCATTTGGGTTTGCTGGAAAAATCGAGCAGGTAGGATTTGGGTACACGCTTCATTTCAGAATAAGTGAGCCATTGGCTGTAGTTTTTGAAAGGTTTCTCCTGAAGCGCAAGCGAACCGTTGATGAAGAGATTGTCGAAGCGCACGTCGCGTGTCATGCCTTTGATACTGTTTCCATCGCGTACACCGTTGAAACGGCAGTTCTTTACATTGATGTCATATACATAGCAGGCAGTGTCGAGTGCGATAATCTGCACACCGTATTGTGATTTCTCACAAGTGATGTTTTCGATATTGATATTGCGTACGGTGGGGATGTATCCACGACAGCAAATCTCGTTGTGCTCGTAGTCGAGGTTGATTTTCAGTACGCTTTCCTTGCAGACACCCACTTTGATGTTGCGGGCATTGATGTTTTCGATGATACCGCCACGGCAAGTATTGGTCTTGATGCGTACCACACGCTCCAGTTCGGGCGAGTCCATCACGTTGTTCTCGGCATAGACGTTGCGGCATCCGCCCGATATTTCAGAACCGATAACCACACCACCGTGACCGTTTTTCATCTCACAGTTGCGGATGATAATGTTCTCACTGGGGCGATCCCAAAGGCGTCCGTCACGGTTGCGCCCACTCTTAATGGCAATACAGTCGTCGCCAGTATTGAAATAACAGTTTTCTATCAGCACGCCATCGCACGACTCAGGGTCACATCCATCGCCGTTAGGACCGTCGTTGATAATCTTCATACCACGTACGGTGATGTTTTTCGACAGCAGGGGATGAATCACCCAGAATGGAGAACGCAGCAGGGTGAGGTCTTCCAAGAGGATGTTCTCACACTGGTTGAAGTTGATAAGCTGTGGGCGCAGACCGTCATTCTTGGTAAAAATGCGCTCGTTCATATCAACACCGTCTTCTGCTTGTTTCAGCAATCGGGCACGGGTGCCACTGCGCTGGTTGGGCAATTTGTCGGGTGCACCTCCGAAGTAGGGTACGCCCGTCCATTGCCACCATGTTTCTTTCGAGCCGCCACCATCGATAGTACCTTCACCAGTCACAGCAATGTTCTGCTGCTTGTAGGCATAGATGCATGGACTGACGTTGTGGCAATCGAGACCTTCCCAACGTGTAGACACCACGGGGTAGAGGTCTGGTTCAAACACAAACTGCAACTTGGCGTCTTTCTCCACTACGAGATTGACGTTTGACAACAGGGTGATGGCACCTGTGAGATAGGTACCTGCCGGTACGATGACGCGGCCACCACCTTTCTTAGAACAAGCCAGAATGGCCTTGTTGATGGCTTTCTGGTTCTTGGCAGCTGTGTTTCCTGTCTTTGCACCATATTTGGTGATGACAAAATCACGTTCTGGGAATGTCGGAGCCTTAATGCTCTGTTCGATGCGCTTATACTCATTGTCGTCCCAGGCTTTGGCCTGTGCGGCGATGGGTACAATGATGGCTACGAACAATAATTGTAGTAGTCTTTTCATTATTTTGAGTGTTTTAGTAGATTTTTCGGTGCAAAGATAAGCATTTTATTTGGAAATAAGTCAAATATGTATTACTTTTGTGCGATATAAATGTGAAGATTATGACGAAGATAGCAGATTTTTTAAACAAGAACGACCGCTTTGCTGCAGACGCAGGGTGTCGTATCGTGGAAATGGAAGAGGGAAGGGCTGTTGCAGAAATGACGGTTACACCCCATCATCTCAATGGCGGCGGAGTCTGTCAGGGCGGTGCACTGTTTACACTTGCCGACTTGGCATTGGCTGCCGTGATGAACAGTAGGGGGCAATTGACCTTCGGTATAGAGAACAATATCATGTTTATGGCATCGGCGCGTGTAGGCGATAGACTGCGTGCCGAAGCCCGAGAGGTGGCAGACCATCCGAAGATTCCAACCGTAGAAGCCCGTATTACGAATCAGAATGGACAACTCTTGTGTGTGGTGACAGGTGTGGCTTATCGTAAGAAAGAGGCACTGGTAATGGAATAATCCCTATTCTATTACTACTCCTGATCCTTTACTATCTCATATTCCAAAACTTTTTTCAATCCCAACACGTTCATATAGTAATCTCGCGTACCTATTATATATACTTGATGGTTCCACAGTTCGGGGTTGTCCTTGAGGTTGAGTTTCTTGCGTATTGATGCTCTGTCGGTCAAGCAGACAGGTAGAAAACTGTTTTTGTCAATTGTCTCGTCTGTCTGACTGTCGGTTACAATCGGAGTATCTGACAGTAGGATAGAGGTGCTCGAAGTGAAGGGAGGCCATAGAAGTATGTTGTTTAGACTCTTGTAGGCTGTGCCGACAATATATGCCTTGACGCAGATTTGACGGTCCACATCTGTCAATTGCGCTTCTGCCACTGTCAATGCGTTCTGCTTGATAGTGGGATCAATGCCCGTTTCTGGTACTATTGTACCGGTAGAGTCGGTTGCTGTAGTGTCACGGTCTTCTTTCGCAGGTGGATCTTCTACCATATCCAACTGCTTTTCACATCCGGTGGAACATGTCAGTATTGCCACCAAGAACCATATAAAATAGTGCTGCTTCATGGGGCAAAGATAATGAAAATGCTTGAAAATGAGAAAAAAACACGTGAAAATTTGCTCTTTTCTGAAATAAATGCTATATTTGCCACCGATAAGCCTATGTCGGCTGTTGCCGAACTATCTTATCATTCATAGTTAGGGGTTGGTAGCGTCCTGCACCAACCCCATTTTGTTGAACCTTCAATGCATATCATGTGGTTCATGTTGCCGTTGAACAAGTCGGAAATATATGACGACAGCGTTAAACTTGCAAAATCAGTTTGACATTTCAACTTTTATTCGTAAATTTGCAAGTCATTAGTAAATATCTATTAAAAGAATACATAAAACATGGGAATTTTATCTAAAATATTCGGACGTAACACCGATGAACAGCAGAAAACAGGAGGCATGGAAGACTTCATGACTCTCATTCGCGTTTATTTCCAGGCCGTAATGGCAGCAGACTTGGGCATTACCAATCTGGCTGCATTGCCCGATTTACGCGTGTTTAAACAAACACTCCACGTGCCAACTCAAAACAATAAGCTCGGTGTGGGAGAAAAGTCACGCTGCAAGAAAATGCTGAAAGAGATATATGGCATGAGCGATGACTTCACTAAAGAGATAGACCAAAGCATTCGTCGTCGCTGCAAGAAACCGCAGGATGTGCAAACTTATATGATTCAGTTTTCTGCGTTCTCACAAGACTTGATGATGCTTACCGGAAACCTGATGAAGTTCAAACTTCGCTTGCCCGGATTCTTCAAAAAGGCTCTTTATACCATGACCGAAAAGACTATCAATGACATCTTCAATAAAAACGATTATGGTGATGCAGGTGTTCTGAAGTCTATCGTGGCAATCCGTCAATACAACCAGAAACTTGGTTTCTCACAGCGATGGGTAACCGATTTCGTATATCATGTAGTGATGCTTGCTAAAAAAGAAAAGCAGCCAGCACAACAAGAAACGAAATAAAAAAAGTTAAATATATTACAGAAAAGGTTGCACTTTGTATAAAAAATGTTACCTTTGTAGAGATTAAGGGTGTGTCTTTAATGTTTTGCAGCCAAGGTCATGATTGGCATAACCAAACAGCTCAAGGCAAAGAAGACAAAAATAAGTATCAATGACGCCTAACGAGAAAACTATAGCAACGTTTGAAACCCGCATGAGGCAGATGATTCTCCGATTTCAAGAACTGAAAAAGGAGAACAATGACCTATACGCCCAAATCGAAGAGGACGAAAAGCAAATGGAAACGCTGCGACAACAGTTGGATCAAAAGCAGAAAGACTATGAGGCCCTTAAGATGGCACGCATGATCAGTATTACCGATGGCGACTTGCAAAGCGCTAAAGACAGACTGGCGAAGCTCATCAGAGAAGTGAATAAGTGTATTGGAATCCTTAGCGATGAAAACGAATAGAGGAGACCGAACCATGGCAGAAACAAACCGAGACAAGTTACATATCAAGCTGCACGTCTATGACGAGGAAATCGAAGTGGTAATCAACCGCGACGATGAGGAGTTCTATCGCTCGGCAGCAAAGCTCATCACTGAAAGATATAATGCATACGCTGCGGCATACAAAACCCGTAAAAGCGAACACATAATATCTTTGATGACACTTATAGATATAGCACTGCTCTATCAAAAGGAACGCGCCAACCATGACGCAGAGCCTTTCAAGAATATTCTCGATAAGTTGACAGCCGAAGTGGAACATGCACTGAAAGAAAAGTAATATACTGAAACGAGAATATTAATAATATATATCAAATTTAATCTATGGACATATTAGTCATCCTTGCTATCATTGCCGCCCTTCTAATTGGCGGACTCTGTGGCTTTATGATTTTCCGTCATGTCATCAAAGGAAAATATAATGAAATGGTAGAGGCTGCCAATAAGGAAGCCGAAGTTATCAAAGAGAAGAAACTGCTCGAGGTCAAAGAGAAGTTCCTCAATAAGAAAAGCGAACTGGAAAAGGAAGTGCAACAGCGCAACCAGCATATCCAGCAAAGCGAAAATAGACTGAAACAGCGTGAGATCTCGCTCAACCAACGTCAGGAGGAACTGGGTCGCAGAAAGAATGAACTAGACAACCTGCAAACGCGCATTGACAACGAAAAGAAGTTGCTGGTCCTGAAAAACGAAGAACTTGAGAAGATGCAATTGCAGGAGCGTGCTAAGCTGGAAGAACTCTCTGGACTGAGTGCAGACGAAGCAAAGGCCCGATTGGTTGAAGCCATGAAGGATGAAGCTAAGACAGATGCTGCTAGCTATATCAACGAAATTATGGATGAGGCTAAGCTGAATGCCAATGCTCAGGCTAAGAAAATTGTGATACAGACCATTCAGCGAGTGGCAACAGAAACTGCTGTAGAGAATGCTGTTTCTGTATTCCATATCGATAACGACGAAGTGAAAGGACGTATCATCGGACGTGAAGGTCGTAATATCCGTGCACTTGAAGCTGCCTGTGGCGTTGAAATCGTTGTAGATGATACTCCTGAGGCTATCGTTATTTCTGCGTTTGATCCTATCCGTCGTGAAACTTGCCGTTTGGCTCTCCATCAACTTGTCAGCGATGGACGTATCCATCCTGCGCGTATTGAAGAGGTTGTGACCAAAGTGAAAAAACAACTGGAGAACGAAATCATCGAAACAGGTAAACGTACGGCTATAGACCTCGGTATTCATGGATTACACCCAGAGTTGATTCGTATCATCGGTAAGATGAAATATCGCTCATCATACGGACAAAACCTATTGCAGCATGCACGCGAAACTGCCAACCTCTGTGCGGTTATGGCTTCCGAACTTGGATTGAATCCTAAGAAAGCTAAACGTGCCGGTCTGCTCCATGATATTGGTAAGGTGCCCGATGAGGAGAGTGAATTGCCACATGCACTCTATGGCGCAAAGATTGCTGAGAAATATAAAGAGAAACCCGATATCTGCAATGCTATCGGTGCTCACCACGACGAGATGGAAATGCAGACTTTGTTGGCTCCTATCGTACAGATTTGTGATGCTATCAGTGGCGCACGTCCAGGCGCTCGACGCGAAATCGTAGAAGCATATATCAAGCGTCTTAACGACCTTGAGGCTATTGCCATGAGTTATCCCGGTGTTACCAAGACCTATGCTATTCAAGCTGGTCGCGAGCTGCGTGTCATCGTTGGTGCAGATAAGATGGATGACGCAGAGACCGAGGCACTCAGTGGTGAGATTGCTACCAAGATTCAGAATGAGATGACCTATCCCGGACAGGTGAAGATTACTGTCATCCGTGAAACTCGTTCTGTGGCTTACGCCAAATAAAAGCAATTCATAGTATCAAATAACGAAGACTCCTTCTTTGCCTAATAGGGAAAGAGGGAGTCTTTGCTGTATATCATGCGGACCTTTGGTGGTTATTTGCTTTTTCTTATTCATTTTCTTTGTCATACAAAGAATATTTCGTAACTTCGCACCGAAAGATTAAAACACAGAACTATGAAAGGTATCGTATTGGCAGGAGGTAGTGGCACACGTCTCTATCCTATCACAAAGGGAATATCCAAACAACTGATTCCCATTTTCGACAAACCGATGATTTACTATCCTATATCGGCTTTGATGCTGGCAGGCATACGGGAGATTCTTATCATCTCTACTCCTTATGACCTTCCTGGTTTTAAACGCTTGTTGGGAACAGGTGAAGACCTCGGAGTACGTTTCGAATATGCAGAACAACCATCGCCGGATGGACTGGCACAGGCCTTTATTATCGGTGAAGAGTTTATTGGCAAAGATAGTGTATGTCTTGTCTTGGGCGATAATATCTTCTATGGTAGTGGATTCACGGGATTGCTCCATCAGAGTGTGAAAAATGCGGAACAAAAAGGACTCGCTACGGTGTTTGGCTACTATGTCAACGACCCAGAGCGCTATGGCGTGGCAGAATTTGATGCCGACGGCAATTGCCTCAGCATCGAAGAGAAACCCGCAAAACCCAAATCCAACTATGCCGTGGTGGGGCTCTATTTCTATCCAAACAGCGTGGTGGAAATTGCCAAAAATATCAAGCCAAGTGCACGAGGCGAATTGGAAATAACAACAGTCAATCAACAATATCTGTCACAAAAGACGCTGAAGGTGCAGACATTGCAGCGTGGTTTCGCATGGCTCGACACGGGCACTCACGACTCACTGTCGGAGGCTTCTACCTTTATCGAAGTGATCGAAAAGCGTCAAGGACTGAAAGTGGCCTGTCTGGAAGAGATTGCCTACAAGCATGGTTGGATTACGAAAGAGAAACTTCGTGAGGTGGCTGCTCCAATGGCAAAAAACGAATATGGCAAATACCTACTGCAACTGGCAGAGAAATAATAGGACACCGTCTTTTTGGAAGGCATCACTCTTCGCCCGGAAAGCGCGACCACATAAGAAGATACCGCCCGATGCGTTACACATCGGGCGGTATCTTCTTATCGCAGCAAGCCTTGCCAACTCACGGGCCGACCATCTTCCGTTGCTCCTTCTATCGTGACAAGATAGCGTTTCGATGAGTCGGAAGAATAAAAACGCACAATGGCTTCACCAGCATCGTCGGTCTGCAACGAGGGATTCCAATAGAGCGTCGTGCGATAGTCGGGGCGCGTATAGTCGCTCTTATCCGTCTTGGGATACTGTGGTGAATAGAACTCCATATTGTAGCGATAGCCCAACGGGGATATCCTTGCCATGGAGAGCAGGTGTTTGCGCTTTTCTATCTCCGAACCATCTTTAAGGAAGATGAACAACACGCCAGGGATTCTGCCTCTTATGTCGGCACGCACACCATACATCGTATTCTGAGGATGGTTCATCGAGAAATATTCTATACTCCGCACATTCTGCGGCAAGATAGCCAATATTTCTTCGTCATCTGTTTCTGTCACATTGTCCACATATTTTTTTCCAACAATCTGTCCAATACCACCGATTCTCTTGTGGCCATCTTCACCAACAGAACAATAGATGCCCAACTGGCTGAGGAGTGTTTCCATGGATGCCGCATGCTCAATACGAGGATCATTCGGATAAAGATTGCGAGGGGCTTCCAGTTGGCCATAGTTCATCGATTTGGGCTTCTTTTTACTTCCTTTCTTCTCAAATTCGGGCAGTTCTACCACTCCATTCCAAGCATACATCTGCTGTTGGTTGCTCTGCTTGACATAGACGGACAAATCATTGCCCATTTGACAAGCATAGTGAGGCAATCTCACCGTAGGGGGTATTTGCTTGTCAACTTGTAGTTCGACCATCTCCGTACTACCACTTTTTTTTGTGCCTTCCAATAGCCATGTCGTGCCTTCGGGACTGTCCACCGTCAGCGAGAAAAGACTGCTGTCGCCCAACTCAAACTCATGGCGCACTCCCTCCGCGGGGTTCACCAATAGCAGATGAGGATTCTTTAATTTCGATTTCAACGTGCCTTTCACTCTGCCCGTGATACGTTGTTCGGTCTCTATCGGATAGGTCATCTGTGGATAGCGGCCACGAAGCATATCGGCAAGGGGATAGACGCCATCGCGGCGACTCACTGCCCATTGCGATAGTGTTGGCTGCAACGTGTCGGGCTTCACCACGTCATAGTCGGTCACCGAAACAGAAAAATTGCCTTTTAAGGGGCGGCCTTCCTGATCGGTCAAGGTCAGCGTGGACGCTATGGGCATCTTCTTGCCTTCTGTCATCTGACTTTTCATGCTCACACATATGCTGTCGCGACTGGCAATCTGCGTCTCACAAGAGGCCAAGACCAATTTGTCTCGAGGACGGATCATGGCCACTGTTACTACGCCTGGACGCAAACGACTCATACCGATTCGCAACACACGCGAACCGACATAGGGTGTTTCCACTAAGTTGCCGCCACCATATATCACACAGGTTAACGTGTCAGACTCGCTCGCATCCGACATGCGGATCAGCAATTGTCCCTTGCGTTGCTTCACTTCCAATAGGGGCGATGATTGCAGGGCAATAGGTGCTTCCACGCACGACACATAGCGGTCGTCGCCCGTCTTTGCAGTCACATAGATGGGCTTATAGCAAAAATAATCCGAACCAAAATTGCGCATCCACTGCGTATAGGCCACCATGGTGTAGCTACCACTCGTCATCGTCTTCGATAGAAACATCGCATTGGCAAACACGCCACTACTGTCACAACGCACTTTCATGCGCTGAACCAACGTGTCGGCATTCTGTTCATAGAGTTCCACATAGACATAGCGCGAGCGTGACACAGGGATGCGAGTGGCGGCATCCAACAGATGAGCACGAAACCATATCGTGTCGCCAACCATATAATAAGGACGGTCTGTGTGCAGATAGATTCGCTCCTGCGGAACCTTTGAGTAATAGTCAAGCAGATGAGACATCACAGAGATGCTGTCATTATTCATCGCACTTGCCTGTACAGATTGGCATATCCATAAAATTAAAAAACTAACATTTATCTTCACATTGTTCATACTCCAAATCAGCATTTAAAATACAGGTTCTATAATCGCACCATTGTTCGTATTCAAGTCTATCCAAATTCTTTCGAATAATTTCATCTATGTCATCATTGGGATTAACAGCCGATAGATCCCAATTACCAATACCACAATATTCACAAGCACTTGTGGCAATTCGATATGACGTCATACAATTAGCCAAACATTGAGATTCGTTGACTATACTTCTCGTTTTAGTTTGCAAATCAATTCTAATATTGTACCGTTGAAGAGCTCGCAAATAATCTGTTCGGCAAATATTTATATTCTTAAAAGCCTTATTCTTTGCATTATATAGCGCTAATGCCCTATGAGAATAATTTATGCCTGTCATCATCGTCAACTGTCTAACAAAATTTGTTTGGCGCATATGCGAATCTGTATGTACAGCAGAATCCAAAAGCATTATATAACGTTTTTTCTCTTTAGCAGACATTCTATTTACTATACTTCGAATTTCAGAACGATCTCTACCAACAACTTCTTGATATTCCTGAAATTGCTCTGAGGCAACAAACATATCAGCATCCGTCAGAATCCGCTCTGTAGTACCATTATTATCATCGCCACATGCCATAAAAGTAGCGAATGCAAATATCATCATTACAAACTGTTTCATATTTTTCTTATATTAGATATTAATCAATCCTTGCCAACTCACAGGTCGTCCATTAGCCATCACTCCCTCTATAGTGAGAAGATAATGCTTCGACACATCAGAAGAGTAGAACTGCACCCTTACTTTCCCTGCATCATCCGTTGTCACCGAAGGATTCCAATAGAGCGTCGTGCGATAGTCGGGGCGCATATAGTCACTCTTATCTACCTTGGGATATTGTGGCGAATAGAATTCCATGTTGTAGCGGTAGCCTAAAGGCTGTACCTTTGCCATGGAGAGCAGATGATTTCTACGTTTGATTTCCGAGCCATCCTTAAGAAAAATAAACAGCACGCCTGGGATTGTTCCATTTGGTGAAAACCTCACACCAAATACGCCATTTTCCGAACGATTTTTCGGGAAATACTCTATTGACTTAACGTCAGAAGGATTCGTTTGCAGTACTATTGAATGATCTGTTTCCTTAAAATTATCAATATAACAAACAACATTTTGCATATGTTGTTCTCCTTCAGGAGTTATCGTAACCCAAATTCCCAATTGCGACATCAAAACACGCATTGTTGTGGCCCACTCTAATCGAGGATCATCTTGAGGAATTCCACGAACAGCTTCAATATTCATGAAATTTTTCTTCTGTTTTTTTTGATATTTTCCAATTCGGACGAACTCTGGGAGTTCTATCTCTACATTACGACTAAACATTTGTTGCAATTTGCTTTGCTTCATAAACGAATTCAAAGAGCTTGATTCTCTAATAGAATATATAGGAAGACTTATTTGAGGAAAGCTTTGCTTGTCGATTTCGAGTTGAACGAGAGAGGTCCTGCCATTTTTCTTTGCGCCCTCTAAGACCCATTCTGCCCCCTCAGGACAATCTATTTCCATCGAGAAAGAAGAACTATCACCTAATTCAAATCTATTATAGTATGCTCTCATAGGATTCACCACCAATAGACTTGGATTCTTTAATTTCGATTTCAACGTGCCTTTCACTCTGCCCGTGATACGTTGTTCGGTCTCTATCGGATAGGTCATCTGTGGATAGCGGCCACGAAGCATATCGGCAAGGGGATAGACGCCATCGCGGCGACTCACTGCCCATTGCGATAGTGTTGGCTGCAACGTGTCGGGCTTCACCACGTCATAGTCGGTCACCGAAACCGAAAAAGTGCCTTTTAAGGGGCGGCCTTCCTGATCGGTCAAGGTCAGCGTGGACGCTATGGGCATCTTCTTGCCTTCTGTCATCTGACTTTTCATGCTCACACATATGCTGTCGCGACTGGCAATCTGCGTCTCACAAGAGGCCAAGACCAATTTGTCTTGAGGACGGATCATGGCCACCGTCACTACGCCTGGACGCAAACGGCCCATGCCGATTCGCAACACACGCGAACCGACATAGGGTGTTTCCACCAAGTTGCCGCCACCATATATCACACAGGTCAACGTGTCAGACTCGCTCGCATCCGACATGCGGATCAGCAATTGTCCCTTGCGTTGCTTCACTTCCAATAGGGGCGATGATTGCAGGGCTATAGGCGCTTCCACGCACGACACATAGCGGTCGTCGCCCGTCTTTGCAGTCACATAGATGGGCTTATAGCAGAAATAATCCGAACCAAAATTGCGCATCCACTGCGTATAGGCCACCATGGTGTAGCTACCACTCGTCATCGTCTTCGATAGAAACATCGCATTGGCAAACACGCCACTACTGTCACAACGCACTTTCATGCGCTGGACCAACGTGTCGGCATTCTGTTCATAGAGTTCCACATAGACATAGCGCGAGCGTGACACAGGGATGCGAGTGGCGGCATCCAACAGATGAGCACGAAACCATATCGTGTCGCCAACCATATAATAAGGACGGTCTGTGTGCAGATAGATTCGCTCCTGCGGAACCTTTGAGTAATAGTCAAGCAGATGAGACATCACAGAGATGCTGTCATTATCCATCGCACTTGCCTTGAACCCGCAGGTGCTCAGCAAAATAAACAAGAACAACTTCCTACACATCTTAATTGTATCTATATTCGCAATCAGATTTACATTGCATATTGTATTTCTGCATCCGATTATTCTTTTGGTTTAGAGAAGGCTGCTACGCAACGACAGAGGGCATCGGGATTGCCCATGTCATACATCTCACCATCAAGCCGCACACCCATCATGCCATGGTTGCTACGAACGGCCTCAAGTGCTGAGGTGAGCTCTATCTCGCGTGTATGGTCGTTTCCTTCATCGGCTTTTCGAATATCGGTTTCCAACTGCTGGAAGACCTCCGGTGTGAGGATATACTGTCCAAACACACTGCAATACTCTTTCTTTCCATCGTTGCCACGCACACCAAGGAACTCTTCGGCATAACTGGCCTTGGGTTTCTCGTTCATTGCCGATACATTGAGAATGGTGTTCTCTTTGTCTTCCCAGATGCCACTGAGTATGCCGTAACGACTAACTTCGGTCAGTGGAACGGAATGGATACTGACCATGAGTCTGTTGTAGCGCTCATATTCCTCGATGAGTTGTAGGGCACAGGGTTTATTGCGATGGCTACGGTAGATCGTGTCACCTAAGAGTAGGAGCACTGGCTCATTGTGTGTGAATTCCACAGCCTGATAAACGGCATGGCCGAAACCGCGCTTTTCTTTTTGATATACGTAGCGCAGTCGCTTACCGATATCAAGAATGCGGTTTTCATATTCTTGTGCTTCGGTATTGAGCTTCGACAGATGTTCTGCAGAAAGCGGTGTTTCGAAGAATTCAGTATAGAGTTTACGTTCCTCCTCAGAGCCCAATACGAGACAAATCTCCTCGATGCCACTCTTTACCAGTTCTTCAAGCAAAATGAGAATGACGGGGCGCACCATGCCATCGGCACAGGGTATGGGGAAAAAGTCCTTCTTTAATCCGCGGGTCGCGGGGTATAGTCGTGTGCCGAAACCTGCCACGGGGATAATAGCGCGACGTACCGTATGTACAGGGTTGATGGTTAACTGGTAGGCACGCATGCCTTCGCTGTTGAGGTAATCAACCAATTTCTTCTGTGATTCCGCATCGCGTGCGAGAAATTGCACACTTCCATCGCCGTGTGAACCAACACCCTTTCCACCATATACCAATGGTTGGATGGCAGGATCCCTCAATACTTCATGGAGTTTTGGTGCTTGTAGTGCAGGCGACATGGGCGTGATGTATTCCTCAAACATATTTTCTGTCTCTGTCATCAGTTGGCCCAGTTGCTCCACTTGTCCCTCTGCCATATATTTCACAGCACGTTCTATGATTTTGTGGTTCCATTCTCCTAACGCCCGATGGAGGTTTTGCTCCTTCTCGTTTTGCGCAAATGGATAGGGCTTATTCAAGTCAGAAAGGATGCGGATTGTATCTTTTGCAGTGCAAAGGTCTGCAAACACCCAGTGTAGTGTCTTTTTGACATTGAGTGACTGCACTTCGATTTCATCGCCATCAAAGGTCATCAGATTGGGTTTCACACCAAAGGCGCATGCTTGGTCAAGTCGTCCGCAACGTGACGAAGTGCGCTGTTCACCGAGATAGGCGATATTCATTTCGCCCATGGTGTTGAGGTTCAAGTTGTACAGCAGGTTGAAAGCACGTGCAACCAAAACACAAATAGCTGCAGATGACGATAGTCCGCTCTTCATGGGAAGTGTCATATTGGTAATGCGGATGCGTACACCACCCACCTTATACCATTCCAACATGTAGCTGGCTACACCTGCACAGTAGCAGAAGAACGATCCCGATTTGGCAACACGCTTCAGATCTGTCTCTGTCATGCGGCATGAAAAGTCACGCCACGCATCTTTCATTTCAGCGGCATCGCTATGCATTTCGAAGTTGGAGGCTTTCTCCACTTCTGCATAAATTCCTTGTTCGATTCCAGTAACTATAGCCATACCCGGAAGGATATCGGCATTCATGGTTCGGTAATGGCCTGCCCAGTCGGTGTGTTCTCCAAAGAGGCACAAACGCCCCGGAACAAATAGTTTCAACATAAATAAGTCTTAGCTTGGTTATATATTCAGTTCACAAAGTTAAAACAAAAGAATGAGAAATCACGAATTTCTGTTAGAATAATTTGGAGATACTGAAATTTTACCTTAAATTTGCATCATATAATGGTAATATTGCCAGTAACCCATCTTAAAAAACAATAGGCTTATCGATTAAATTCTACCCTCAAGAAATCAAAACATTTGGACCATGAAGGGATATGCAAACTGCTCCGACGATATGTTGGTGCAAGCCTATATGGAGGGCAAGGATTCTGCTTTCGATGAGTTGTTGGCACGCAATCAGCAGCAATTATTCGATTTTATCTTGGCTTTGACCCGTGATAAGGACAAAGCCGATGACCTCTTTCAAGAAACTTTCATCAGAGCTATCGTGAAGATGAAAGATGGACAATACTTCAATCAAGGTAAGTTTCTATACTGGTTGATGCGTATTGCCCGTAATTTGCTGATTGATGATGTGAGAAAACAAAAGAAAGAACAGGCGGTAAATATCAGCGATGACGAGTTGCTGACGGTCATAGATTGTGGACATCCCTATAAAAGTAGGGAAGATATGCTGGTGGCTGAGGAACTCAGTGGCCACATGCGACAACTGATGGATCTGCTTCCTGATGAACAGCGCGAGGTGGTATTGATGCGTTATTATCAGGGTTTGCAGTTTAAAGACATAGCCGAAATTACCAATGTCAGTATCAATACTTCGCTTGGGCGTATGCGCTATGCCATTCGCAATATGCGCCGTATGGCCAAACGTATTAATTTGATATAGTATCTGACAGTATGATGTGAGGTATGAAACTCCTTTACACCAATACTGATGTTTCATCTTGGTGTAAAGGAGTTGTCGTATGTGCAGGATGATTTAGATCATCTGCTGTTGTTGAACTGCTATTGGTTGTTTAGAGATTGCGCAATTCGTGGATAGTCTGTTCTGGTTGCTTGCTTTTGAATACGTAGCTACCGCTGACAAGAACATCCACACCGGCTTTAACCAAGCGTGGCGCAGTCTCGCCCTGTACTCCACCATCCACTTCGATTAGTGCTTTACTGCCAGTTTGGTCGAGTAATTGGCGCAAGCGCTGCACCTTGCCGATGGTGTTTTCAATGAATTTTTGTCCGCCAAATCCAGGATTGACGCTCATCAGCAATACCATATCCACATCTGCTGCAATGTCTTCCAATACGGAAACAGGTGTGGCGGGATTGAGTGTGACACCAGCTTTCATGCCGGCATCGTGTATTTCCTGTACTGTGCGGTGTAAGTGGCGACAGGCTTCTACGTGAACATTCATCATCATAGCGCCAAGTTTAGCGGTTTGCTTGATATACTGTTCTGGATTTACAATCATGTAATGCACATCCAATGGTTTGGTGCACTTTGATGCAACAGCTTCGAGTACAGGAAAGCCGAAGGAGATATTGGGTACAAAAACCCCGTCCATAACATCGAGATGAAGCCAGTCTGCTTCACTTCTGTTGATCATTTCAATATCGCGGTCGAGGTGCAGAAAGTCGGCCGCCAGTAATGATGGAGATACTTTAGTCATCTTGTCAGTTGTTGATTTAAGTTTCAAGTTCAGTTCATCCCCACTACCTTGACAGTCCCATCGCTTTCAACAATGGTCTTGTAGGTGCGAGCCACCTGTTTAATGAGCAGGATGGTTGTTTCGCTGGGTTTGTCCGTTTCGTGCTTATTGGCGCTTGACATCGGCTTTTTCCTTATAGTTTTCTATAAGAATAAACGAGGTCTTTGCCGTTTTAGTATATTTTTGAAGTGATTTTTTTACTTATCCTACGTGACACTGTTCCAGTTCCTTCATGCCATTCATGAAGTCGCGTGCTATCATGCGCTTCTTTCCTGCCAGTTGAAGTTCCTCGAAACAGAGCCATTCATCATTAGCAGCCACCAGCAAGCGCTTACCTTCTATGCAGATTGTGCCTGGTGCAGCGGTGGTGGATTGACCGGTTTTGCTTGTGCGATAGACTTTCAACAGTGTCTCTTTACCATCTTGTGTTATCAGATTGGTCCAAGCTCCTGGTATGGGACAGAGGCCGCGCACGAAGTCATACACCTGTTTTGCTTTCTGGTTCCAATTGATTTCGCAGTTTTCTTTGAACAGTTTCGGAGCGTCTTTGAGGTCCTTGTCTTCTATCTTTTCGCTTTGTGCCACGGTCGCAGGATGCCCATTGGTAGCCACAATTTGTTCGAGCGTTTCGAGACAGAGTTGTGCGCCGAGGTGCATCAGTCCGTCATAAACATATTCCACATCGGCATCGTCTGGAATGTCGAAAGGCTTGCTCATGATGATACGACCAGTATCAATATCGTGGTCAAGGAAGAATGTTGTCACGCCAGTTTGTGTTTCACCATTGATGATGGCCCAGTTGATGGGCGCCGCACCACGGTATTGTGGCAGTAGGGCAGCATGTACATTGAATGTGCCATATTCGGGCATTGCCCATACCACTTCGGGTAACATGCGGAAAGCCACTACCACCTGAAGGTTGGCATTGTAGCTCTTCAACTGTTCCACGAAGTTCTCGTCTTTCATCTTCTCAGGTTGTAACACCGGTAATCCATGTTCCAAAGCATATTTTTTGACGGCAGGTGCTTGGAGTACCGAACCGTGTCTTCCTACGGGTTTATCGGGTTTGGTGACTACAGCCACTACATTATAGTCGTGTTCTACCAGTGCTTGCAGTGTCTCTACGGCAAACTCCGGTGTTCCCATAAATACTATTCTAAGGTCTTCTTTCTTCATCATTGATATGATTGCTACACATTATTAATATAAATAGATGCTATTCCTGACTGAAGTCGCGCACCATCTTACGATACATACCGTATATGCGTTTCTGTGAGATATAGCCACGCAGACAGCGTTCAGCGTCAAGTACAGGCAGCCAGTCAGCCTGTGTTCGTTCAAAAGCCTTCATCACATCAGTCATCGGCATGCCATCGGTGAGTACTGCAGCCGGTTTAGTCATGAGTTGACTGGCATGGAAATGGTGATATAGTTCGGTGCGGAACATCACGTGGCGAATGCGTATAATATCTATTTCCCCTAACAGATGTCCTGCAGCGTCAGTAACAGGAAGCACACTCTGCTTAGAGCGACTGATCTTATGTACCATTTGTCCGAGTTCCATATCAGCATCCACCGATTGGTAGTCACGGTCTATCACGGTTTCCATATTCATCAGTGTGAGCACAGAATGGTCGGTGTGGTGGGTGAGCAACTTACCTTGTCGGGCGAGTCGCATACCATATATACTATGCGGTTCAAAGATGATGATGGTGAGATATGCCGATACCGAAACAATCATCAACGGCATGAATAGGTTGTATCCACTGGTAATCTCGGCGATGAGGAATGTTCCTGTCAGCGGTGCATGCATCACTCCCGACATGACTCCAGCCATGCCCAATAGTGCAAAGTTCTTCTCAGGCACATATATTCCCACTTGATTCATGTTCCACAAGCGTGAGAAGACGAATCCGGTGAAGCATCCTATGAACAAACTGGGTGCGAAAGTACCACCACAACCGCCGCCTCCATTGGTTGCCGATGTGGCGAACACCTTGGTGAAGAGCACCAGCGATAGATATATCATCAGATATTCCGGATGTCCGTAGAATAGTGAACCGTCGAGAATCTGGTTCCAGTCAGTCTCCGATTTACCGTTGAGCAACAGGTTGATGGCATGGTATCCTTCGCCATAGAGTGAAGGAAAGAGGAAGATCAGCGTGCTCAGAACAACGCCACCGATAAGGAGTTTGACGTATGGCTTGTTTTTAAATCGAGCATAAACATCCTCGCAGGCATTCATAGACCGTATGAAATAGAGGCTGACGAGACCGCAGGTGATTCCTAATAGAATAGATGCCGGTACACGTTCCACCGTCCAGTCGTTGTCGAGATGGAAGGTGAATAGTGTTGAGGCACCGCTGAAAATATAGGTGAAGCAGGTTGCTGTCACACACGATACCAATACAGGCAACAGCGAAGCCATGGTCAAATCGATCATCAATACTTCCAGCGTGAATACCAATCCTGCTATCGGCGCCTTAAAGATTCCGGCAATGGCACCAGCAGCACCGCATCCTACGAGCGTCATCAGCGTTTTGTTGTCGAGTCGAAACAGTTGCCCGAGCCTTGACCCGATGGCCGATCCCGTCAAAACGATAGGCGCCTCAGCTCCCACCGAACCACCAAAACCGATGGTGATGGCTGATGCAATGACCGATGACCATGTGTTGTGGGCTTTCAGTCGCGACTTGTTTGACGAGATGGCATATAGTATTCGCGTGATACCGTGAGATATATTGTCTTTGACGACATGTCTCACAAAAAGCGAGGTAAGGTAGATGCCGATGACAGGATATACCAGATAGAGCCAGTTGTAACTTGTTGCAGTAAACTTACCCGTCAGCAGTGAGCCTATCAGGTCAATCATACTGTGCAGGATGAAAGCGGCTACAGCAGACAACAGGCCCACAAAGAACGCCAGAACGAGTAGAAACATTCTGTCGCTAATGTGTGTTACCCGCCATTCGTGAATGCGGTGTCTCCAGTCTGTGCGTGTCGCTATTTCATGTTGACTCATATCTGTTCTCTTGTTTCGGTCTGTTGGTTGAGGGGGTTGCTATTTGCGGATGATGGTCACTTGACCGTCTTCTGTCAGTTTAATGATGCTCGATGGCTTGTGAGGCTTATGTTCCTGTCGGCGGCTCCAGCATACATAATCTACGGCTTCGATAATCTTCGGATCGATGTCGGGGTAGTTTTGTGCAGCAGGTTCACCGCTGATGTTTGCCGATGTAGATACCAGCGCTTTCTGGAATCGGAAGCATAGCTCCTTGGAGAAAGGCTCCTGAGTGATGCGTATGCCGACGGAACCATCTTCGGCAATAAGGTTTTCTGCTAAATTGACCGCACCGTCGAGAATAACGGTAGTAGGTTTGTCGCAGCAGTCGAGCAACTGCCATGCCACATCGGGCACTTTGCGGATGTATCGCTGCAGGCGTGCATCGCTATCCACGAGGCAGATGAGTGCCTTCGAATCATCACGTTGTTTGATGTCATAAACACGTTTCACCGCTTCGCTGTTGGTAGCATCGCAACCTATTCCCCATACGGTATCGGTGGGGTAGAGTATAACGCCTCCCTTGCGGAGCACTTCCACAGCCTTACGAATATCTTCTTCTCTGGTCATTTGTTGGTATGTTTTTAGAATTCTGAAGTGAAATGGAACTTGATGTTCTCAAAGTCCTGTTGTGCCATAGACAATACATAGCTTGAGTCAGCGAGAAACACATCGCGTCCGTCCTTATCTTTTGCCATATACTGATACTTGCGTTTTTTGAAGTTGTCGAGCTCTGCGGCATTGTCGCTTTCTATCCAACAGGCCTTGTAGAGCTGTACGGGCTCCCATCGGCATTTTGCGTTGTACTCGTTTTCCAAACGATACTGGATGACCTCAAACTGCAGTTGTCCTACCGTACCGATAATCTTTCTGCCGTTAAACTGGTTGACAAACAACTGAGCCACACCTTCGTCCATCAACTGGTCGATACCCTTCTGCAATTGTTTTGACTTCATTGGATCGTCGTTCTCAATGTATTTGAAGAGTTCGGGCGAGAATGATGGCAGTCCGCGGAAGTGGAGTTTTTCACCTTCGGTCAGCGTGTCTCCGATTTTGAAGATACCATTGTCGGGCAGACCGACAATGTCTCCGGGCCATGCTTCGTCGATAGTACTCTTGCGCTGTGCCATAAACTGTGTGGGACTTGAGAAGCGCAGCGTCTTGCCCTGTCTGACGTGCAAATAAGGCTGGTTGCGCTGGAATTTACCCGAACATACTTTGCAGAAAGCGATACACGAACGGTGGTTGGGGTCGATATTGGCAGTGATTTTGAAGATAAATCCCGTGAATTTAGGTTCGTCGGGCTTTACCATGCGCTCTTCTGCTTTAGTCTCACGAGGACTCGGAGCTATTTCTACAAAGCAGTTGAGCAGTTCCTGTACACCGAAATTGTTGAGTGCCGAACCGAAGAATACAGGTGCTACTTCGGCAGAGCGATAGGTCTCTACGTCAAATTCAGGATATACACCATCTACGAGTTCAAGGTCTTCACGCAGTTTGTCAGCATCGCGTTCACCGACTTTCTCGTCGAGTTCTTTGCTGTTGATGTCTATTTCTACCTTTTCTGTTACTCGCTGTTTGTCGGGAGTAAAGAGGTCGAGCTTCTGTTCGTAGATATTATAAACACCCTTGAACTTTGCACCTTGGTTGATGGGCCATGACAGTGGACGCACTTTGATGCCCAGTTCCTGTTCGAGTTCATCGAGCAGATCGAACGGGTCGCGTCCTTCTCGGTCCATCTTATTGATGAAGATGATAACAGGCGTATTGCGCATGCGACATACGTTCATCAGTTTGCGAGTCTGTGCCTCTACACCTTTAGCGCTATCCACTACGATGATGGCAGAATCCACAGCTGTAAGTGTACGATAGGTATCTTCTGCAAAATCCTGGTGACCCGGTGTGTCGAGGATGTTCACTTTGTATTCAATGTCGCCACCTGCAGGTGTGTAGTCAAATTCCATAACTGATGTAGATACCGAGATACCGCGTTGTTTCTCGATATCCATCCAGTCGGAAGTGGCTGTCTTCTTGATTTTGTTGCTCTTTACAGCACCAGCCACCTGTATCTGTCCACCAAACAAGAGGAATTTCTCCGTCAGCGTTGTCTTACCGGCATCAGGGTGGGAGATGATGGCAAATGTTCTTCTTCTTTCTATTTCTTGATTCATAACTTATCGATACACTGTTTCAAACTGTCTTCCCAATAGGGAATATCTATGTTGTATGTGGTTTTAATCTTTGTCTTGTCGAGCACGCTGTAGTGTGGACGTGGTGCAGCAGAAGGATATTCTGCTGTGTGGAGCGGTCTTACCCGGCAGGTATTGATGCCAGCCAACCGATGGATAGCCTTGGTGAAATCATACCATGAGATGACTCCTTCATTGGAGAAATGGTAGATGCCAGGCTTGATGCCCTGTTCTATAGCAGTCATAATGGCGTTAGCCAAATCGTGTGCATAGGTGGGTGTGCCTATTTGGTCGAACACCACCCCAATGCTGTCTCGCTCCTTTCCCAATCTGATCATCGTCTTGACGAAATTGTTTCCAAAGATGGAATAGAGCCATGCTGTGCGCACTATCATGGTGCGCTTGCAGTATTTCTGCACGTTGATTTCTCCTTCCAGTTTTGTTCTGCCATAGACACTGTTGGGCTTGGTCGTGTCGGTTTCAACGTATGGTGTATGGTTTGTGCCGTCAAACACGTAGTCTGTGGATATCTGAACCATCCATCCGTTGCGTTTCTCTATAGCCTGTGCCAGATATGCAGGAGCAGTGGCATTGAGTGTTGTGCAGAGTTGTTCATCCGTTTCTGCCTTGTCAACGGCAGTATATGCCGCGCAGTTGATGATGCCGTCTATGTGGTGTTCATCCACAAAGTGAGCAATGGCATCGCTATCGGTGATGTCGAGTTCGTCGCGGTCTGTATTATAATAGGTGTGCTGTGGATAGTTATTCTCCAGCAGTTGTATCTCGTTGCCCAACTGTCCGTGGCAACCTGTTACAAGGATGTTCATCTTCCTATTCAAATTGCAGTGGTTCTTCTTTGTCTTTGAGATAATAGTCGTTGAGCATACCGATAAGTGTGCTAATCTCTTGTATGGCATGCTGTGTGTTGGGTGTTATCTCTTTTTTCTGCAACCGCAACATCATCACGCCATATAGCGAGTTGAAGCAAGTCTCTATCTCGTTTTCGTCTTTGCTTGCGCCATGGTTGCGCAACTCTACGATATAGGGTAGCACTTTGTAATATTCGGCGCTGTAGAACGGAAACTTTGTACTACCCAATAGTTGGGTATGTAGCTCCTGCAACATCTGCAGTGTCACCTTGTTGATCTGCAAGTGTCCTTTCTCCCGACAACCTTCCGAGTTCATCATTCTGATGAGGTTTCCAAACCAGTCAGCTTCATCTTCTTTCTGTTCGTCGGTATAGTCGAAGCGCTCGATGTATTCGCGTCGTATGCGGCTCAGCGAGCAGTCGAATGCTCTGATAATGTCTTCCACCTGCCACATATATAGCAGATACTCTGCTATGTTAGTCTTTCTGAGTTGTTGTGCTATTTGCATAATCTGTCTTATGTGCTAAAAGCGGTAAAGGTTGGTACATGTTCCGAAGAGGAATATGACGGAGAAGATGATGACAATTGCACCGATGATCTGATTAATGATGCGTATGCCACTGGAGTCGAAGATGCCTCGCACCTTGTCTATCAGCCATGTCAGTCCATACCACCAGACGAGTGCCCCACCCACAATGCTTGCAAATCCGACAATCATCTCAAATGGTCTGTTTGGAATGACAAATGCAAATTGTGCGAAGAGACCCATGAATAGAAATATAATCAACGGATTGGAGAAAGTGACGAGAAATGCCGTGATGGCATTGTGTGTCATCGATCCGCGTTGTTTACCTGATTGATGGATATTTTTGGTAGGGTCTGATCTCCATGTGTAGATACCAAACGACAGTAGAATGATGCTGCCAATGATCTGCAGATAGAATTTATTCGTGTCGTTATTGATGATGTCCATGACAAAAGCCATACCAAAGCCAGTGATGGCAGCATAGATGATGTCGCTCACTGCGGCACCCACTCCTGTGATGAATCCATACCATCGGCCTTTGTTCAGTGTGCGTTGCACACAGAGTACGCCTACAGGCCCCATAGGAGCTGAGGCAATCATGCCGATTAGCATTCCCTTGAATACCAAATCGACTATATTTATATGTATTGGAAACGGCATATCAAGTGCAAAGATACAAAGAATGTGTGTATCTCGTACATTTCTTTGGAAAAAACTTTGTTTATTCGATGTTTTTTTCATAACTTTGCCACTTGAAATTCGAAAATCAATAACTTAAAATACAATTTTATTAACTTATGAGTGAACAGCAAGGCATCAAACCATATGTCATAGGACTCGATCTCGGAGGCACCAATTCTGTCTTTGGAATCGTAGATTCACGTGGTGACATTAAAACTCAAACAGCCATTAAGACTGGCGGATATACTTGTGCAGAAGATTTTGTTAAGGCTTCTGTCGAAGCACTTCTCCCTATCATTGACCAAGTAGGAGGTATTGAGAAAATAAAAGCCATGGGTATTGGTGCACCCAACGGCAATTTCTATAGAGGAACCATAGAGTTTGCTCCCAATCTGCCATGGGCACACGATGGCATTGTGCCATTGGCACAGATGTTCAGCGATGCACTCGGCATTCCTGTTGGCTTGACCAACGATGCCAATGCTGCTGCATTGGGTGAAATGGTATATGGTGTGGCACGCGGCATGAAGAATTTTATCGTCATCACCCTTGGTACCGGAGTTGGTTCGGGTGTGGTTGTCAATGGACAGCTGCTCTACGGTCACGATGGATTTGCCGGTGAGTTAGGTCACGTCACTATGGTTCGTGGTGCTCAAGGTCGCATTTGCGGTTGCGGTCGCACTGGATGTTTGGAGGCTTATTGCTCTGCCACAGGTGTGGCACGCACTGCCCGCGAGATGCTTGAGAAGACCGAGCGTCCCTCATTGCTCCGCGAGCTGGATGCCGAAAAGATTACTTCGCTCGACGTAAGCATTGCCGCAGGCAAGGGTGACGAACTGGCTAAAGAGATTTTCGACTTCACTGGTACGATGCTTGGTGAAGCCTGTGCCGACTTCGCTGCATTCTCTTCTCCTGAGGCATTCATCTTCTTTGGTGGCCTGGTGAAAGCCGGTAAGCTCATCATGGATCCTATCAAAGTAGCATATGACAACCACGTGATGAACATTTTCAAGGGTAAGGCCCAGTTCTTGGTGAGCGGTCTCGATGGCGCTTCGGCTGCTGTTCTTGGTGCGTCAGCCATCGGTTGGGAAATCTAATCCCTCATCCATCAGATAGTAACGCAAACTATTATCATAATTGCCACAGTTGCCAGCATTGTGCAACTGTGGTATTTTTTTGCTGTTTTGTTTGGTGGTTCCGTGGAATTATACTATCTTTGCAACGTCAAGGTACGCATAACAGCGTTTAAAAGGGAATGTGAGTGAGAATCTCCTACTGTCCCGCAGCTGTGAGTTCCCTTAGCACATTCCAAGCAAAACAATCCACTGCCCTTTATGGCGGGAAGGAGTTTGGAGTGGGAACAAAGTCAGAAGACCTGCCTCGATGTTAATATGCGCATCGCTCTCGATGTAAGGGCGACTGTGCGACAATACTGATTAAGACCAAAAAGCACAAGAGGGCCACTATGTGGTTGCTCTTAGTCATAGTTATACATGTATAAGTATTTTGATGTAAGTTTATTTCGTTTGTTGAAAGTCCAGCCGTGATGGCTGGGCTTTTCTGATTTCTTGCGACCGCCACAGCCCATGTTTTGATGATTTATCTAACGTAGTTTTGTTGTCCGTGTAACATATTGATGTTCAAAAGGTAATATCCATAGCTCGGCAAATCAAATTGTTTTCCTCGGCAAATCAAATTGTTTTCCTCGGCAAATCAAATTGTTTTCCTCGGCAAATCAAATTGTTTTCCTCACCAAATCAAATTGTTTTCCTCACCAAATTCATTGAAATTGCTCACCAAATTCATTGAGATTGCTGAGCAAATTCATTGAATTTACTGATCCATGTACCTTGTGAACGGATGCAATGTAATGATAAATTGTGTGTTATGCGGCTTTGTGAAAGGATGTGGAAAATAGAATTTTGATGGCGTGAGAAACCAAGTGGCGGCTTTCTGCAGATAGATACTCTGCGAAAGCATAGGGAGAGTGATGGGGCAGAAAGCTGTTTGTAGGCTGTGCGTGCGTCATGCATAACTGTGCATGCCACCAAGGAAATAGTTGACACCGAAGTAGGTCATCAACACCGAGAAGAATGCGATGAGCATATAAAGATGGTATGCCACAGGTCGATGGGGCGCAAGGAAAGTGGTGCGGTGTAGTGGAACGGCATAAACGAGCAGGGTGATGAGTGCCCAAACCTCTTTCGGATCCCAGCTCCAATACTTTCCCCACGACACGTTAGCCCATACCGCACCGAGGAATATGCCGCCTGCCAACAGGAAAACGGCTGGATATAGCATCAGTTGAGACAGTACGGTGAGCAATTCCTCGTGGCCGGTATGGCCACGATGATGGACTATCAGTGCCACTATGCCACTCATCATGGTGAAAGCCAAGAGTGCATAAGCCATCATGACGAGGCTGACGTGGATGGTGAGCAATGGCGACTGGAGTACGGGCATGAGTGATGTAATCTGCGGATTCATCTCGCTCAGATGGGCTATCAGTAGGGTGAACCCCGACAGCAGCAGGGAAAACGGAACGATAATAGATAGGCGGCGATGGAACATCACACCGACGGTTTGCAGCGCAAGAGCGAGAAAAAGCATGGTTTCAAAGCCGTTGCCCAAGGGGATGCGACCGCTGATGTACCAGCGCAAAGCATAGCCTGCCACCAATACCAACCACGATAGTCCTCCCAAGAGGCAGACCGTTTGCCATAAGCAATGGCGGAAACGAAACGCAGGGATGAGCAACAGGCAGAATGCCAATATGCCCAAGGTGAGATTGGTTATAAACAGCAGACTGACAAAGGGTATGCGGTTGTAACATATCTCTGCCACGAGGCGGTGCTGATTGATAGCCACACCACTTGCCGGGCGCAACAGTTCACCTTCGGTGAGCATCAGTATGATGCCCACTTTCTCGTCGAGCTCTCTGACAGCCTTAGTTTCCCCAGCGCTGGCAATGAGTTGTTGCAGTCGATACTGACCTGTATTGTCGAAGAGATCGGCAAGGCGGGCATATTTACCGTCGATGCCCAACTGTTGGCGCAACTTGCTGTCTTTCACCAAGAGCATTGGTTCGTCAGACCAAGTCTCAGGACGCTGCATCCAACCATATAACACTTGTTCGGCAGTAAGTCCTTTATAGGAGGTGCGCCCATAGAGTTTAAGTAGGAAATCGCGTGCCAGCGTGTTGAGTGGTGCTATTCGGTCGTTATAGACCACCGGCATTTCAGCCAACCGATTGGCTCGTTCTGCCGTGATAGTAGGCACACTTCGGGCATGTACAGACATGGAGCAAACTATCAGCAGCATGAGTGTAGCACCATGGCGCAACAGGGGTGACCGCAGTAAGCGACCGAATGTTTCGCGCCGGTCGATGAGCAACCAGACCATCGATAATGCCAGTAATACATAGCCGCCATAGCTGATGGGAGTGCCCCATGGGTCGTAGTTGACTGTAAGTACCGAACCTTGACGGTCAGGGTCAAACGATGTTTGGTAGAAACGATAGCCCTCCACCTCAAGAATATGGTTCATCGAGATGGTGGCTTCATGGTGTTGACGGTCTGCCGTAATGTAGGTTACCTGGCTCTGAAAGTCTTGTGGCGCCTCTGTACCAGGATAGCAAACTACGGAGAAACCTTGTAGGGTCATCTGCTGAAAAGGCAATGGTGCCGACAGCTGTGAGTCTTTGATGGTGTAGCAATCTGCCGGTTGGCCTTTGCGCAAATGGAGTGTGCCCTCGCTACTGGTCAGCCATGAGGCGGCAGCCCCTGCCAGTATCAGCAACAGTGCAGCATGAAGCAACATCACACCCAGTCGCCGCCAGAGGCGCATGCGCCATATAGCCGCCATGCCCCCCAAGGCCATCAATGCCCAAAGCGCAAAGAACCATGAGGTGTGATAGACATGTGTGGCAGCATACGAAGCCCCATGGCGTTGCTCCACGAAGGTGGCAACAGCCATGGTGGCTATGAGTATGGTCATAAGCAGCGTGAGAACGATGCGGAGATGCTTCATCTTTGGATGTTGTAACGTAAACTTTACAATGTTATCAGAATGGGTTGTACTGCGGGTGGTTGGTTTTGCGCACTGCTATGCACTCCATTTCAATCAGCCACCCCGGTCGGCATACTGGTGCGTGGACTATCACGTAGGGATGTCCAGGGAAGCGTTCTGCAAACAACTGACTGACTACAGCATAGTCGGCAGTGTCGCGCAGATAGACTACCATCATGCCTACGTCCTCCATGGTGCAGTCGGCTTCAGCCAACAGCGCTTCTACATTCTCCCACATGCGGTGGGTCTGACGGCGAATGTCCTTGGGATAGACAATCTGCCCCTTGTTGTCGATACTGGCAGTGCCCGATATAAACACTTGTCGGCGGTCGCCATAATCGACCATGGTGCCTCGCTCAAAGCTCACACCATACTCGCTGGTGCGGTTCAGGTGGGTAGGAGCATAGAGATATGCCACTTGCTCTTTCTCAATACCAGCCACGGCATAGGTGTCCAACTGTGTCAGCACGTTAGGGTCTGCCTGTCTGCCACCAATGCCGGTAGAGGCTATGAAGTGGGTCTTGGCAGTAAGTCCTTGGGTGAAGAAGAACTGGTTTCTCGCACGCACCACACCGCCATAGTTCAAATCCACATCGTTGACAAAAAACCAAGTGCGTATGCAGTTGTCCTTCAGCGTGCATCCCTCCTCAATGAGCTGCAGGTTGTATTCGTTGAAAAGCAGGCGAGTCTGATATTCAGAGTTGGTTGCCATGTTGTGGGCACTGCCGCTCCAAAGGTGACGGTAAGCACCGTGGCGCACCTCATAAAGGCCACTTTGACCTATTCCGGTCTGTACGTCGGTCATCAGATAAACCCACAGTGCCACCTTGGTGCCGTCGAGCGGAGCCTGCTGGATGATACTTTTGGCACAATCGGTCATATCTGCGGCAGCCACTTCATCTTCCTGATTGGCAGAGTCGCTTAGGAAATAGCGCTTGAAGATGCAGCGTGCACCATGCAAAGTGTTTTCTACCAGTGTGGAATAGGCATCCATGATGGCTTGCAACTGCTGTGGAAAATCCATAGTGGCATCATCGACATGGATTATGGCATGGTATTCTTTCACTGCCGTGTCATTGTCGAAACAGAAGATGTCGGCATGTGCCTTTTCGTATTGTATCGTGTTCAGTCTATTCATATCTTTCTTTGATGTTATTGCTCTGCACCTCCGTCAATCCAACTGTCGATAAGGGGCAGGATAAGTTCTGCGTTCTTTTCCGACACAAGGTCGAAGTGGTTCATAGAGATACCCTCTACATGTTCGTTGTGTAGCACCATGTGTAGCACACTCTCTGCGGCTTTGCCAGGCGCTACGAGTTGGTGACCTTCCACTTTTCTGGATGCCACACCTACCAGTGCTGCATACGATTTGCCTGCCGTAAGGTTGAGGCCTGCTGCGGCATAGTTGCTTGCGCCGTGGCAGTTGGCACAGGTTGTGTTGAGGTATCCCTGCTGTATAGCATTGAGCATACTGGCATCTACGGTGCCCAACTCCAGTCGGATGGTGTCGCGCACACCTTCGGTTGCCACTTCGCTAAACGTCACTACATTGCGGCGCAGACGGTCGAGCACACAGAGGCGAACACTCGTCACCTGGTCGGGAATATTGTTCAGCGTCATGCTCACCTGTCCGTCGGCATTGGCCCGAACGGCTTTAGAGATGCTGGCATAGTCATCGCCTTCGGCAAAGCCTGCCAGTGACACGGTGTAATTATCGGTCCAATGGTCCAAACCAGTAATGGTTGCCGTGAGTCGGGCTGATTGTCCGGTGGTGTCAACAGCCACCTCATTATAGATGCGTCCGTCGTCGCAGGCTGCCAACAGCAGTACAGCGATGGCAGCAAATGCGAAGATACGGATTTTCATTGACTTATACAAATATTTCATCATTAAAAAGCAAATTGCATCATGATACATGCGGTATGGGTAGCAATGCCGAGGTCATCGAGGTCGCGGTCTAATTGTGTGGCATGTCCGGTACGACCGATATACTGATACATGGCAGACAGTTTCAGATTGGTGTTAGGTACAAAATAGTTGACCACGGCTGCCGGCATGTTGAGAAAACCGTCTTTTGAAGAACCATTGCGGTCCATGAAGTCGTAACGCACGCCCAATTGCCATTGTGGAGCTACGAAATAGCCTGCTTGTGCATATCCTCCCCAGAAGTCATAAGTCTTGTCTATCTTCTGACGGTCGGTGAATCCAACATGCATGTAGTAGGCTTCGGCGGCAAAATACCATTTGTTTTTCAGCCAGGCAAACTCCAAACCGGCGCGGAAGTCGTTGGTACTCTCGTTTTCTGCCTCGTTGTTGTAGTTGGCGCTGATGCCGATAAGCATCTTGTCGAGATGTTGCATCTTGGCATTACCCTGTGTCATGGGCATCGGACCATTAGGCATATAGGTCAAACGACCAGCGTAGAGCAGTGAAGGCAAATGGTTGTCGTCGCTGAAACCTTTGGTGGCACTGTTGACAGATGACCCTGTTCCGTTGAAAAGTCCTGCTTCATAGCCAAACTTATTGTTGATGACGCCATGCACCTCAAAGCCCAAGTCGAATCCGGTACCTATGCTTGGGGTGACGGCATTGAGGGAGTAGGGCAGGATGCTGCTTGCAGTCAGCGAAGTGGGAACCTGTGGAAACAATGTCTCGCCAAGTGTGGTGAGGTAGGCATGTGTGAAGGGTGTCTTGAATTTACCAGCGCGGAAACGCAAGGCAGGACTAACGGCATAGTCAATCCATGCCTGTTGCAACACATTGCCACCCGATGCTGCGGCATTGATACTGATGTTGTAATCGATCTTACCGAATGCCTTACCGGTGAAACCGATGATGGCATAGGGAATGGCAAAGCCACTGTTGGCAATGTTATCCTGATTGTAGGCTTTGTCAAGTCCCTCGTCGTCGTAGTATTTCATGTTGAGCGTACTCTGCACATACATATAGGGCTTGAACACGAAATTGCCATCCTTAGACTGAAGGGTGAAGCCACGGTCGTCGGCAATGGGCAGCACGCCGTTCTCCATATCCATTTTGCCAGTGGTGTTGTCGGCACTCTCGGTGTTGGCGTTGGCAGCAAGTTCGCTGTTGTTTTCTATCTTTTCTGTCTCGGCAAAAGCACCTGCTGAGAGCAGAGAGGCCATAACGATGGCCATGATTCTGTTGTATTTCATTGGTTGTATTTGTTGGGTTTTACCTGATTGTTGTTGGATGATACGTCTGACAAGATGCTTGAATTAAAGTGACCAAAGGAATTGTATCAGCTGGTTGCGCTGTTGTTTGGTCATGTTCTTAAACTTGTTTTTGGAGGCTTCGCCCTCGCCGCCGTGCCACATAATGGCTTCGGTGAAGTTGCGAGCCCGGCCATCGTGCAGGAAATAGGTGTGTCCGTTTACCTTTTTCTGAAGACCGATACCCCACAGCGGGGTGGTGCGCCATTCGTTTCCACGAGCCAGACCGCTCACAAAATTATCGTTCAAACCCACGCCCATGATTTCTGAACCCATGTCGTGGAGTAGATAATCGGAGTAGGGGTGTATGGTTTGTCCTCCAAGCCAAGGCAATGTAGTGCCTGCCAGCAAGGTGGTGCCGCGCTTTTTGGTATGCAGCGTAGTGACGTGGCACAGGTGGCAGCCTGCCTGATAAAAGAGCTTCTGACCTTCAATGACGTCGGGATCGTTGACATTGCGACGGGCAGGAACAGCAAGTGACTGCATGTAAAGATCGACATCTTCCATCTGCTCTGTGGTGCAGTCCAGTTGTTGATAGGACAATCCCATCATCGAACCATCCTTCATCTGTGATTGTCCTTCACAGATCTCCTCTGGATAACGGCTGTTGGTGAGGCCCATATCGCTCGAAAAGCCCAGTTCGACGGTCAAATCGGCATGTTGCGCCTTGTTGCCGGAAAGTCCCAGTTGGCGCACGCCACGCTCAGTGATGTAGTTGCAGCGACCGCTGATGCCCCATTCGGGATAGTTGCTCTTGCGTGCCAATGCCTCTATTTCGTTGGGATCGAGTGCCATCATCTGGCCCATACCTACGTGGCGAAGCGGAACACGAACGGTGCAGAAGAGATCCTCAGGACGGATACTGTCGGCATACCATTCGGTGATATGCCATTTAGGGACGCAGAGCGTGTATTTTTCACCGTCTGGAAAGGAGTATGTCATCGAGTCAATAGTCACTTTTAGTTTGCCTTCAGGCTTCACACCATAGATGGCTTGGTCGTGAATGACGCGGCCATAGTTGGGAAAGAATGTTCCGTTGCGGCGAGTGATGTAGATCAGCGATGAGGTAAAACCGTACTGTCCGGATCCGTCATCGCTTCCGTTTTTGAAGTTTGTCCAATAGGTTGGTTCCGTGCGACCGGCATTACGGTGGCAACTGCCACAAGAGTAGCCTGCATAGACAGGGCCGAGACCGCCGCCATAGCCATTCTCATTGGCAGATTTGACATTGTCGTAGAGTTGGTCGCCAGAGCTGAACCGTGAACTATAAGCCCCTGATAGCCATCTTGCGCCTTGGTCGTAGGCCACCGATGAACTATAGAAACCGGTGGAAGTGCCTGCTGATAGTTCGTAGCCAGTGGGCACATCGATGTCGGTCACATCGAGTTTTTCATCGTCGGTGCAGCTACCAAGCATGGCCAGAGCGGTCAACAGCAAAGGGAAATGCAGCCATTTATTCATGTTTAGTATGTTTCTTTTTGTTTGCCACGATAGCGAAGGCGAGGAAATGGTGACTTTCCTGCCTTCGCCATGTGTGGATAATATGGTTCTTGTGTTCGCAATTTTATTTCACGGTGCGTGCTTTACCATCTTTGAAGATGAGGAATTCCAGTGTGTGGAAACCGCGGAGACTCTGTGCTGATTCTATCTTGTCGTCGCTCTCGCCTTCTTTCCAGTTGAGGTTAGAGAAGTCTTGCGACTTCAGAATCTGTACAATCTGTGACTGGTCGAGAGGCCAGCTGTCCATGTTGGGGTCAAGTCCAAGCTCATCAACAGGACCGAAGAGGAAGGCCTCACTCTGTTCCCAAGGAGCACGAGCATCGAGCCATGCCTGAGCGCAAGCAGAGAAATTTGCATTTGAAGGACTGGCCTTGAAAGCACGAACTGCGGTGTCGAGAGCTGCATTCTTTTCTGCCAATTCCTTGTAGGTAGGCAGTACTACTGCATCAACATACTGTTTGACGATGGGATCAAGAGTGGCATCGTCGTTGATGTTGGCATCGAAATAAGGTTTGAGTTCCTGTTCGATGAAGTTTACGAGGTCGGCACAGGCATTCATGGCAGCTACAGTTTCGGTGGTGTTGATATTGTTGCGGAATGGCTGTGTAATAGCATAGATGGCATCGGCTGCTGCGGCAATCTTCACTTTGGCTTCGGTATCGAGTGTAGCATTCTTCTTGGCGAGTAGTGCTGACAAAGAATTGCTGTTGATGCTACCATCGCGTGAACCATAATAGGCATTGCGGATAGAGTAGATGTTGTTGCGATAGTCGTCGCGAGAATGCCAGCTGTACCATGATTCTACGGCATAGAGCGCTTCGGTCTTGTTGCCGGCAGTGTATTTGCTGTATGGGTCGCCAATCTTGGTGTCGCCAACCTCACCTGCAATGTCGATACATCCTTCGAAAATCTGATCCACACAGTCGATGGCTGACTTATATTCTGTGGTGTTATGGTTCTTGAAGGTGTTGGCATAGCCATTGTTCCATTGGTTGTAAAGGGTGTTTGCATCCTCTTTCAACAGGTTGGATACAGTTACCATGTAGTTTGCCCATTGCTCGGCATAAGCAGAACTGTAGTCAAGATCTGATGCCTGACTGGGGTCGATGATTGGATTGTTGACGTCGTTTTTGTCATCGCCACAGCTGACAACAGTGGCGGAGAGTGTGCATACTGATACCATCAGCAGTGCGTACTTAAAAAACTTTTTCTTCATGAGTCTGTATTGTTTTGTTGCTTATAATTTGCTTATTGGTTATTTCTTAGCGAACCACAGCATGTATGCCACACCGATACGCAGTTCGTTTTCGCTATTGTATTGGCTCGTGCCAAACATCTTGGAGGTGCCTATCTGACGAGTGGTGTAGTCGGCTTTGACTACCAAGTTGGGTAATGGACGCCAGTTGGCACCGATACTCCATAAGCTGACTTGGCATCGCTTATCGGCAATCAAACCTGATTCACATTTCTCTTGTGGGTTATAATAGTTGTAGTGCACGAAAGGATAGATAACGGGGAAGTGGGATACACCGGGGAAAAACGATTTGAGGTTCACACCTACTTCGGCGCTCCAATCTACTGCGCGCTTGGCAACAGGTCCCATACGACTGTAAGGCGACTTGTTGGAGTAGTATTTGTTGGCGGCAGTGAGTCCTGTGGTCTCAGTGATATTGCCAGAAAGGTAGTTGGCACGTGCGGTTACATAACGGTTGCTGTACTGTGCATCAAAGGAGTAGAGCAGTACGTTGATGTCGCCCATGTTGGCATAGGTAATGAGTTTGTCGGCGTTTTTGCCTGCCTTGGGATTGTAGAACATAGATGCTCCGACTCGCAAACCGGCTATTCCGCGCCAATCCAGACGTAGCGTATAGGCAGGAGCAGTGAAATTGTCGGTTTCAAGAAATCCTTGTTTCCCTCCTTGTATCCAGTTGTATGAGTCGAAACCATTGGGGTTCAGACCTGCTGTTACCAGTGCTTGATAATCGAAAGTGGCAGCTCCTTTGCCTATTGTACCGAATAGTTCTACACCAGTCTCGTGCCAGGTAGAAGCCATAATCGTGGTCGCACCCTCTGGTCGTGCGGCTGTAAAGAAGTTCAAAGGTTCGTGATGGGCGTTGGTAAGTCCTACGGGAATGATGAGATGTCCTACGCGAACATTGAATTGTGGAGCGATGAGTCGGGTGATGTGGAATTGTTCGAGGGCAACTTCGCCACCTTTTTCCATTTCTGTTTCATATTCGCCATTCTCACTGCCTGACTGTGCTTCCATCTCTACGGCAGAACCTGTTCCACCTGCTTCGAATTCTATTTCGGCAGAAAGAATCCATTTGGGAGTAATCTTATATTCGCCTTGAAGGATGAAGCGAGGAATGGAAATCTCGTTGTGGTTGATCTTTGTATTGCCTACGCTATTGCCATAGAAGCGGTTCAATCCGTAATCTTTGAAGGTGGCAAGCATCTCACCGTAGCTTCCGATGCGCCATTTTTCATAGTCGTTGCTGTTACTCTTTTTGGGTTGAGCGGCTTTTGGCGCTGTCTCATTGCTTGTTGTTGCATCCTGAATTAGTGCATCGTTGTTGTCTTGTGAACCGATGGCCATTGCGGAAGTAGCGGTCAACAGGCCAGCTGCCATCATCAGAAATTGTCTCTTGTTCATGTCTTTGCGTCTTGTATCGTTTATTTTTCGGCTGCAAAGGTACGGTGCTTTGATGAGGCATGCAATACTCAAAAAATGTGAAATAGTGTAACGAAGGCTTTATTCGCGATACTTAATCGTGGTGATATAAAATAGTTTTAAAGATTTTCTTTTTGCTCTATTTGTTTTGTATAATGCGCTCTTTTTGATAACTTTGCACGTTGAAATCAAACGTTACAATGGGAAGAAACAAATATTCGGCTGATGAAATCAAACAGATAGCCAAACTGCTTCGCCTGAAAAATGCAAGCAATAGGGCTGGACAGAAACAAGTGCGTCACGACTTGCGCACGCAGTTTGAATTTAATATCTCTGACTTTAATGAGCCTGGAAAGGCTTTCGGTGAGGAAGAACTCCACGAGGCAGTGCGTCGTGGCGCTATTCAGATACTTGATGATGCTACCATTGAGGCGATGAAAGCCAAACGGGCACGTGATAAAGCGCGCGATGAGGCGGCCCGCCAGCAAGAAGCACTTGACAAAGGAGAACAGACCGACTGGCAGGAGGCATTGCGCGAATGGAAAGAATGGGAGAATCAGAACGATACCCAAAAATAGGTATTGTGGTTGGAAAGTATTGTCGGTTTGTCTGAAAATGACTAATTTTGCAGCGTATTAATATATATAATAGGTAAGCAACAATGAAAACTCTGAAAATGTATGAAGCAAGCGATAAGATGGTGACGCTTATGCGCGATAACTATCATCTATTGCAGACCTTGGAGAGCTTTGGCATTCATCTCGGATTTGGAGATAAGACTGTAAAAGAGATGTGTGAGGAGAATAATGTGGATACTTATACCTTTCTCGCTGTAGTCAATTACACTATTAACGGACATACGGACTTCAATGACGATGCACAGCTCGATGTACGTACACTGTTGCATTATCTGGAAGCGAGTCATACTTATTTTCTTGACTACCAATTGCCAACCATACGCAAGAAACTGGGTGACTGTCTGGACAGCGATAATGCCCTCGGACAATTGATAATGAAGTTCTTTGATGACTATGCTAGAGAAATTCAACGTCATATGCGATATGAGGAAAAAACTTTGTTCCCTTATGTGGAGGCATTGCTCAATGGTGAGGCAAAGAAAAACTATAATGTTGATACCTTCTCCAAACACCATGAATCGACAGACAGAGTGCTGATAGAACTTAAACTGATGGTGATTAAATATCTGCCTTCAGACGGCAAAACCAACAATAAACTCATGGCGGCGCTATACGACATCTATAACAATGAAGAGTGGTTGCGTAATCACGCTAACGTGGAAGACTACATTTTTACTCCTGCCATACGCAGATTGGAAAACCAACTGAAGCAAGATAAGGTGACGCGAAATATCTCTACGATGGTCAATAAAAGCGGCAATGATAATAATGACATGCTATCAGACCGTGAACGGGAAGTGATAGTTTCATTGGTTCAAGGCATGGCGAACAAGGAAATCGCCGATCATCTCTGTATCTCGGTCAATACGGTCATTACCCATCGAAGGAATATTGCTCGCAAACTGCAGATTCATTCGCCTGCAGGACTTACTGTTTATGCCATTGTCAATGGCTTGGTAGATATTTCAAGTGTAAAACTATAGCCGATCAGATACGGTTGATATCCACATAACCGTTCATCACAGCATAGATGGTGAGTGCGCTGACACTCTTGATATTGAGTTTCTCCATAATGTTACGGCGGTGGGTGATGACGGTAGAGAGACCTATATGTAGTTGGTCGGCAATCTCTTTGTTGATGTGACCTTCTACAATCAGTATCATCACCTCTATTTCACGATCACTCAATATTCGAGAATTTGATTCCCCCTGCATATTGGGTAAGTTGCGTCCGCCCTTGTGGGCATGTTGTTCCATCGCAAGCAATTGCTTGATAAGGTGATCTTCTGGTTGGTTAACACACAATGAATGAAAGCCTGATAAACCTGATGCTTCTTCGTTCTGCAGCGTCAGCACGATAGTTTTACGCTGGCGTTCCATGAAAAACGAACGATGGCGCAATACCACGCTGATATCTACAAAATAGTGGAAATAACTATCAGGACGATTGGCTTCCAGTTCTGTAAGTGTACCGTAGGTATCTACTTCCATGATAGGCATTACGTCTTGGAGAATATGGCGAAGCCCCAATGCTGCAAGTGCATTAGGATCGATGATGGCAATGCGTGGTTTGGGCATGACTGCCCCCTGTTGTGTATTGTGTCTGTCCATTGTGTTTTCGAAAACTTCCGCAAAGGTAAAATGAATAATTGGTTCTACCAAATTTTTTTATAACGAATCTGTTTGATGGATATACCATACAGGCTGTTAGTCTGCTGAGAATATTGTATCTACTTACTTTAGTTGGGGTTCGGTCGATGTTCGACAAACGCTGAAAGAAGCCATCGAACACCACCGGTAAGGCTATGTCATACAAAGTTTTAAACTCAAGTGGTGTTCGAGTGTCCGATAATAATTGAAAACTGAAATTTATATATGCTATCATACCCGCGTTTGGAGTATGATGAACCTTCCTGTTAAACCACTGATAGAGGCTGAAAGACACGCGGGAAAACAAAAGCAGGACTTCCCAAAAGAGAAATCCTGCTGATGATATCATGTCTTTGCTTATCTACGAAAGGAAACCAAGCAGGGTACCGGCAGCAACAGCCGAACCGATTACTCCGGCTACATTCGGACCCATGGCGTGCATGAGAAGGAAGTTGTGACGGTCGTATTCCAATCCGAGGTTGTTGGAAATACGTGCTGCCATAGGTACGGCACTTACACCAGCGTTTCCAATCAGTGGATTCAACTTCTTATCCTTTGGCAGGAAGAGGTTCATAATCTTCACGAAACATACACCGCTCATAGTGGCGATGATGAATGCACCAGCACCGATAGCGAAGATATAGATGGTGTTTATAGTCAGGAACTCTGATGCCTGAGTAGAACAACCTACGGTCAAACCAAGGAGCATTACCACGATGTCGTTCAGAGCAGCACCAGCTGTCTTTGCCAAACGAGTGGTCTTGCCCGATTCTTTCAGCAGATTTCCGAAGAAGAGCATACCCAAAAGAGGAAGGCCTGAAGGCACGAGGAATGTGGTGAGAAGCAATCCAACGATTGGGAACAGAATACGCTCGGTCTGACTTACCTGACGCGCTGGCTTCATCTTGATGACGCGCTCCTTTTTGGTGGTAAGCAGACGCATCAATGGTGGCTGAATCAGTGGAACAAGAGCCATGTAGGAGTAAGCACAAACAGCAATGGCACCCATGAGGTTGGGAGACAATTTTGATGAAAGGAAAATGGCAGTAGGACCATCGGCGCCACCAATGATAGCAATACCAGCAGCCTGGTTTGGCTCGAAACCCAATAGCAAAGCGAACATATATGCACCGAAGATACCAAACTGTGCTGCGGCTCCAATGAGCATCAGTTTAGGATTGGCCAACAGGGCAGAGAAGTCTGTCATGGCACCAATGCCAAGGAAGATAAGTGGCGGATACCATCCCTGGCGGACACCTTGATAGAAGATGTTCAGCACAGAGTTGTCTTCATAAAGTCCAATCTCCAGTCCGGCATCAGCACGGAAGGGAATATTGCCCAGAATGATGCCTAATCCAATAGGAACAAGCAATAGGGGCTCGAAGTCCTTCTTGATGGCAAGCCAGATGAAAAGCGCTCCGACTGCTATCATGATGAGGTTTCCAGCCGTAGCATTGGCAAAACCAGTGTAGGTCAGAAACTCATTGAAGTTTTCTGCTATGAAATGTAAGAAATCCATAATCTTGCGTGTTTATCACATTTTTTATTTATCGATTAACCGATGGTCAGCAGTGCGCTGCCTTCCATTACGACATCACTTACATTGACATTGATAGCGGTTACGGTACCTGCGTATTCTGCCTCGATGTTGTTCTGCATCTTCATGGCTTCAAGCACGACAAGTGTATCGCCAATGGCTACGGTGTCACCGACCTTCACATTGATAGAAGTGATGGTGCCTGGCAGTGGAGCCTTTACTACATTGCCACTTCCTGCTGCGGCAGGAGCGGCAGCCTGAACCGGCTTTGCTGTTGGTGCAGCGGCTGCAGGAGCAACGGGAGCTGCAACCTTTGGCTTCACAATAGTAGGATGCTTAGCTGCATTGATAGGCTGCTGGAGCTCTACTTCAAACGGAATTCCGTTTACGTTTACTTTGGCGATGTTGCCTTCTACTTCCTCGATTTCTACATCGTAGTCAACACCTTGTACTTTATACTGATATTTCTTCATTGTTATAATGCGTTATTAGTGGTTGTGGGAATTTGGGGAGCTGCATGGTCGGAGGGAACGACGGGATCGTGGAAATGTGTCATTTGTGAATATTCGTCGTCCCAACGGGTTGGTTTCGGCTGGATGGTAATCACACCGCTTTCTACGTCGTGAACATCATCCTCATATTGACTGAGGGCCATACCGATGACCGCCATATATATTTCACGGTCGATACCTTTTGTTTTCAGACCATCTTGCAATACGTTACCAGTGATGCGGCTAACCTCCATTGCTGTCTCAACAGTTTTGGTGATTGGTTTGAGTGGTTGTTTGTTTGCCACCTTCTTCGCTGTTTCAAGATGCTTCATAAGCAGACCGAACAAGGAGAATACAATCCAAAGCAGGGCTAAGCAAATGAATACAATACCCATTGCCATGATGGTAATGGCAAATCCATGGGGGTCTTCGCGTTTAAACTTGTCAACCTTTGATTCGCTAACAGTAGTGATGTTGGATATACCTGGAGTAACACGGTCGGCTGATTTTACTTCCCAGTCGGCGGCTGTGCCGTTGTTGGCTATACGAGCATACGATTGATCGGCTTTCAGTACCGGTACGGTGACTGAGTCAATCAATTGTGTGGCATTACCGTTGTAGAGTGCAATCCACAATGACTTTGTAGAGTCAACAGGTGTTGTCAGATGCAGTGAACCCAAATGGGGCTGACTGTTGAGAAAGAGTACAAGGTGCTGACGACCACTCAAGTTTGTGCGCAATTCTCCGTTGGGGATGATGCTCATGCGCTTGATGCGTTCGGGCACGCTCATAGAACGCTGGAGAACGGAGCGGTCAGTGGTGATATACATACCACGGATATTATAGGTTGAGTGGGAGATGTTCTCTATCTCAACCCATGCTTCACGCTGTCCGTATTCGTCCTGCAGGCTGGCGCGGTTGTTGGTCATCACTTCGTTCAGCTTGATGCTTGCATCCATTTGGGCATGCATGGCGGAAGTGCCTGCCAGCAACATAGCGCTTAACAGAAATCCGAATTTTGTCATGTTAGTAATGTAATGTATAATTATGTAAGTTTTTCGTATTATATGTATTATCGGCTGTTATCCGCAGAAGAACAGCACGATGATTTGGGCCGTGAAGATGCGAAGGAACATCGACAGCGGATAAACTGTTGAGTAACCTACAGCAGGGGCTTCGCGAGTACAGATTGAATTGGCGTATGCCAATGCGGGTGGGTCGGTATATGTACCGGCAATCATTCCTGCGATGGTGAAATAGTTGAATTTGAAATAAAGACGAGCTATAGGACCTACGATGAGGATTGGAATGATGGTTATGAGGAAACCGGTCATTACATAGAGCAGACCGTCACCTTCTACAACAGTCTCAAAGAAGTTGGCTCCTGCCTTGATACCCACACTTGCTAAGAAGAGTACCAGACCGATTTCGCGCAACATCATATTGGCCGATGTCGTTGTATAGGTTACCAATTTTACTTTATAACCATAACGTCCGATAAGAATTGCGATAATCAGCGGACCACCTGCAATACCGAGCTTCATTGGAACAGGCATTCCTGGGAATGCTACGGGCAGTGAACCGAAGATAATACCGATGATGATGCCCACGAATATCGTTGCAATATTTGGGGCATCAAGGCGACGGATAGAGTTACCCATCTCGTTGGCTACACGGTCAACAGCGTCTTCAGGACCTACTACCATAATGCGGTCACCCACTTGAAGAGGCAGACTGCTGGAGGCAAAGATATCCATGCCCTGACGGGTGATACGGGTTACATTGACACCATGTACACTTGAGAAATGCAACGATGCCAGCGATTTTCCGTTCATCTTGGGGTTGGTTACCAAGACACGCTTTGATACGAAAGGTTGGTCCTGTTGTTCCCAGTTGACCTGTATCACTGGACCGATAAAGGCGATGATAGCCTCGGCATCAGCTTCTGTACATACAATATAGAGTTGGTCACCTTTGTGGAATACGGTGTTGCGGTTTGGAATGCTCACGTGACCTTCGTGCAGAATACGTGAACATACAAAGTCGCGGTTCAAAAAGTCGTGAACCTGTAACATCGTTTTTCCTTCAAGGTAAGTGTTGGTCACTTCAAGGTGCATCTTGTGAGGCTTCTGATTGGCTTTCACACCTTCATGCTCGTTGAGTTCGTCTTCTTCTTTCTCCAAGCGAACCTTGCATATATACCTTATTAATATAGTGGCACCAATAATACCCAATACACCGAGTGGATAAGCACAAGCGTAAGCCGATGCTATCTGTGGTGCATTGTCGGTAAATACCGAACCCAATGCTTCGTTGGCAGCACCAAGTCCTGGTGTGTTGGTCACAGCACCATAGAGCGTACCGACCATCATTGGTAGGTTGCAGACGTTGGATGTGTCGAAGAAGATGAAGTAGCAGGCAAACATCACAAGAATGTTGAGTAGGATAGTCGTTATGGCCAATCCGTTCAGCTTGATGCCTGTAGTACCAAAACTCTCAAAGAAACCAGGTCCAACCTGTAGTCCTATCATGAAGACAAACAGTATAAGACCGAAGTCTTGAATAAATGTCAAGATGGGAAGTGGGGCAGTAAATCCAATGTGGCCAGCCACAATGCCAGCAAACAACACAAAGGTGACACCCAGCGAGATGCCTCCAATCTTGATTTTTCCCAAATATACACCAGTGGCAATCACCACGGCATACAGTAGCGCAATATGCGCTACAGAATCAGTTGTGGTAAATAAATCTTTTAACCATTGAAATGCTTCCATAACATGCTTTTTCTTACAGCATGCAAAGGTAGCCAAAAATTGCGCAATGGCATAATTTTTGTGCATCTTTTTTTTATAAATATCAAAATATTATTAAATCTTTCGGCGGTTCAAAAATTATTTGTAACTTTGTAGGCCGCAATATATGTGTGCATAACCGAATTTGACTACAACGAAACAACTTACATAATCATTCAAACTATGGCTAACAAAGAAAAACTCTTCACCGAGTTTCAGGCGCCAACCACACAAGAGTGGCTGGACAAGATTGAAGTCGATCTGAAAGGTGCTGACTTCCAGAAACGACTCGTGTGGAGAACCAATGAGGGTTTCAACGTACAACCCTTCTACCGCCGTGAAGATCTGGCAAACTTGAAAACTCCAGATGCACTTCCCGGTGAGTTCCCATTCGTTCGTGGAAATAAAAAAGACTCTAACGAGTGGTATGTTCGACAGAACATCGTCGTTACCGATCCTGTAGAGGCCAACAAAAAGGCACTCGACATTCTGATGAAGGGTGTAAACTCTATCGGATTCCGTTTTGACGGTGATCTTGTTAGTGCCGATTTTATCGACAAGTTACTGAAAGATATCCGTTTGGATATTGTAGAGGTCAGCTATCGTACATGCCCATGTCATGTTCTTGAACTGGCAGAAATTCTGAAGGCTTACTTCGAGAAGGAAGGCTATGATAAGGAAAAAATCGTGGGTGGTGTAGGTTTCGATCCCATAGACAAGATGATCCAAAAGGGTAAGGATACCAGCAAGGTACTTGCCAAACTCCCTCAGGTGGTTGAGGCTTTCAAGGAATATCCCAATCTGCGTTGCGTTATGGTACACACCGACACGCTGAACAATGCCGGTGCATATATCGTACAGGAACTCGGCTATGCCCTTGCTTGGGGTAATGAGTATCTGCAGCAGTTGGTGGATGCCGGCGTAGATGTAGATCTTGCAGCCAAGAGCATCAAGTTCTATATGGGCGTTTCTGAAAACTATTTCATGGAAATTGCCAAGTTCCGCGCAGCTCGTCTGTTGTGGGCCCAGATTGTAAAACAGTACGAGCCTAAGTGCGACTGCTCTTGCAAGATGGTAATCAACGCTTCTACTTCTACTTACAACCAAACTGTGTTTGACAGCTATGTTAACCTGCTCCGCTCACAGACAGAGGCAATGAGTGCTGCCCTTGGCGGTGTTCATTCACTCGTCGTAACTCCGTTTGACGTAGTATATGAGAAGCCAACCGATTTCTCAGAGCGCATTGCTCGCAACCAGCAGTTGCTCATCAAGGAAGAGAGCCATTTCGATCGTATCGTCGATCCTTCTGCCGGTTCTTACTATATCGAACACCTCACTGATGCGTTGGCTCAGGAGGCTTGGAAGATTTTCCTCAAAGTGGAAGAAGAAGGCGGATTCCTCGCTGCTGTTAAGAATGGCACCGTACAGGATGATATCAATGCTACCAATGTGAAGCGTCACGGCGATGCTGCTAAACGCAAAGAGTTCCTTCTCGGAACAAACCAGTTCCCCAACTTCACAGAGAAGAGCGAAGGCAAACGCGCCCTCGGACCTTGTGCATGTGGTTGTGGAAAGGCAGAAGAAACTCCTTTCAAGAAGCTCGAAACCACTCGTTTGGCTGCCGACTTCGAGAATCTCCGCATCCATACTGAAGAGGCCAAGACACCTACTGCGTTTATGTTGACCATTGGTAATTTGGCTATGCGTCAGGCTCGTGCACAGTTCTCTTGCAACTTCTTGGCTTGTGCCGGTTATAAAGTTATCGACAATCTCGGCTTCAAGACCGTAGAGGAAGGCGTTGATGCTGCACTTAAGGCTGGTGCAGATATCGTAGTACTCTGTTCGTCAGACGATGAATATGCAGAGTATGCCATCCCAGCATTCAAGTATTTGGACGGACGTGCCATGTTTGTAGTGGCAGGAGCTCCTGCATGCATGGACGACCTGAAGGCCGCTGGTATTGAGAACTTCGTACACGTTCGTTGCAACGTGCTTGAGACTTTGAAAGAGTACAATCAAAAGTTAGGCATCTAAAGTTATGAGAAAAGATTTCAAGAATATTGATATTTATGCCGGCATCCACGCCACCGATGGCGCAGCCTGGCTGAAAGAGAACCACATCGTGCCTAACTGGAAGACACCAGAGCACATTGAGGTTCGTCCCGTATATACCAAAGAAGACCTTGAAGGCATGGAGCACCTCGACTTCACAGCAGGTATCCCTCCATATCTACGCGGTCCGTATAGTATGATGTATCCATTCCGCCCATGGACTATCCGTCAGTATGCCGGATTCTCTACTGCAGAGGAGTCGAATGCATTCTACCGTCGTAACCTCGCCAGTGGTCAGAAAGGTCTGTCTGTAGCCTTCGACTTGCCCACCCACCGTGGTTATGACCCCGACAACGCTCGCGTAGTTGGCGACGTTGGTAAAGCAGGTGTATCTATCTGTAATGAAGAGAACATGAAGGTGCTCTTCTCAGGTATTCCCTTGAACAAGATGTCTGTCTCGATGACCATGAACGGAGCTGTGCTTCCTATTTTGGCTTTCTATATCGTAGCAGGTCTGGAGCAGGGTGCTAAGCTGGAAGAGATGGCAGGAACTATTCAGAACGATATTCTGAAAGAGTTCATGGTGCGTAATACCTATATTTATCCACCTGCATTCTCAATGAAGATTATTGCCGACATCTTCGAGTTTACCTCACAGAAGATGCCTAAGTTCAACAGTATCTCTATCTCAGGTTACCACATGCAGGAAGCTGGTGCTACTGCCGACATCGAATTGGCATATACACTTGCCGACGGTATCGACTATCTGCGTACTGGTGTTAATGCAGGTATTGATGTGGATGCTTTCGCACCCCGTCTGTCGTTCTTCTGGGCTATCGGTATGAATCACTTCATGGAGATTGCCAAGATGCGTGCAGGTCGTCTGTTGTGGGCTAAGATTGTGAAGAGCTTCGGTGCTAAGAATCCAAAGTCACTCGCTCTGCGTACCCACTCTCAGACTTCTGGTTGGTCGCTGACCGAGCAGGATCCTTTCAACAATGTAGGCCGTACCTGTATTGAGGCTATGGCAGCTGTATTGGGTCATACTCAGTCGCTCCACACCAATGCTCTTGACGAGGCTATTGCCCTGCCTACTGACTTCTCAGCTCGTATTGCGCGTAATACCCAGATCTATATTCAGAACGAGACTAAAGTCTGCAAGCAGATTGACCCATGGGCAGGTTCATACTATGTAGAGACCCTGACCAACGAGCTCGTTCATAAGGCTTGGGAGCATATTCAGGAAATCGAGAAACTTGGTGGTATGGCAAAGGCTATTGAAACTGGTCTGCCTAAGATGCGTATTGAAGAGGCAGCTGCCCGCACTCAGGCACGTATCGACTCTGGTGTACAGACAATTGTTGGTACCAACAAGTATCGTCTCGACCATGAAGATCCTATCGATATCCTCGAGGTTGATAATACAGCAGTACGCAAACAGCAGGAAGAGTGCTTGGCAGAGGTACGCGCTTCACGTGATGAAGCCGCTTGTCAGGCAGCCCTCAAGGCAATTACCGAGTGCGTTCGCGATTTTAAGGAAGGCCGCAAGAGCGAGAACAACTTACTCGATTTGGCAGTGAAAGCAGCTCAGTTGCGTTGTACTCTTGGTGAGATCAGTGATGCCTGCGAAGAAATCGTAGGTCGTTATAAAGCAGTAATCAGAACCATTTCAGGCGTGTATAGTTCAGAAAGCAAGAACGACTCCGACTTTGAGAAAGCCTGCGAGTTGACCGAGAAGTTTGCGAAGAAGGAAGGTCGCCGTCCCCGTATCTTCGTTGCGAAGATGGGTCAAGACGGTCACGACCGTGGTGCAAAGGTAGTAGCCACCGGTTATGCCGACTGTGGTTTCGACGTGGATATGGGACCATTGTTCCAAACACCTGCCGAGGCTGCACGTGAGGCAGTTGAGAACGACGTACATATTGTTGGTGCATCGTCACTCGCCGCAGGTCACAAGACCTTGATACCTCAGCTGATTGAGGAATTGAAGAAACTTGGACGTGAAGACATCATGGTTATTGCCGGTGGTGTGATTCCCGCACAGGACTACGACTTCCTCTATAAAGCCGGTGTTGCCGCCATCTTCGGTCCTGGTACATCTGTAGCCAAGGCTGCCTGTGAGATGATGAAGATTCTTCTCGACGAGGAATAAATCGTACGCAGTAATCGTACATCGTACGAATATCCGATATCAAGAGCGTGTCATGACGTTGTGTCATGGCGCGCTTTTTATATTGTTATCTTTGTAAAGCATTTCAAATCGATATCGATATGATGTTGTGTCGCGGTGGGTATTTTATATGTTGTCTATATGAGTATTACAAAAATTTACGTTAAACATCTGCCGATGTGTAAGTGAATTCATTTTTTCTTTGTACCTTTGCAGCCGTGAGAAAAAATATGCTCATCATATTGCTCTTTTTCGTCATTACATTTGTAATGGCGGAAATGCCTCGTTTGACCTTTCCTATACTTGGAGCGGCCAATACTGATGTGTCTGATTCTGTGGGTAAAGGGCAGACGGTCAATACGCAGTTGTTGCCCCATAGTGCCAAGTCCGACAGTACTGTAATTGATACCACAACACAGGTTCTTGCTGATACCGCAAAGATGGATTCATTGCAAAAAGCCATCTGGATGCACAACAAAGCTATTGACGACTCTTTGCGTGCCGATTCTATCAATCGTCAGCGTAAGAATGGTATTGATGCTCCAGTGGAATATACTGCTGAAGACTCTATGACCTATGAAGGTGCTTCAGGTTTAGCCCATCTGTATGGCCAGTCCCATGTGAAATATCAGGATATGGATTTGCAGAGTGATCAAATCTTCATGCAACTCGATTCCAGTTTGGTACATGCTACAGGTTCGCTCGACTCTCTCGGTAAGAAATTCGGTACACCAATATTCAAGATGGGTAGTGACACTTATGAGAACGACACTATAGCTTTTAATTTCAAGACCAAAAAGGGACTCATCAGCGATGTATATACCCAGCAGGATGATGGCTATATGACTGCCCAACTGGCTAAGCGTGGAGCCAATGGTGAGATTTATTTGCAACACGGTCGTTATACCACCTGCGACAAAGATCATCCCGATTTCTATATAGCCTTGTCACGTGCCAAGATGCGCCCAGGTAAGGATGTCGTGTTCGGTCCTGCTTATTTGGTAGTAGCAGATGTGCCATTGCCATTTGCCATACCTTATGGTTTCTTCCCTTTCAGTAAGAGTTATTCTTCTGGTTTTATCATGCCTACCTATGGTGATGAAACATCGCGCGGTTTCTACCTCCGTGATGGTGGTTACTATTTTGCCATCAACGACAAGATGGACTTGAAACTGTTGGGTGAAATCTATACCAAAGGATCGTGGGGACTCTCTGCAGCCTCCAACTATCGCAAACGCTATAAGTACAGCGGTTCGTTTTTTGCCAGTTACCAGAATACGGTGAATGGCGAAAAGAATATGCCCGACTATACCAAAGCCACCAGTTTCAAGGTGCAATGGAGTCACCGTCAAGACAGCAAAGCTAATCCCTATAGTTCTTTGTCTGCCAGTGTCAACTTTGCCACATCGAGCTATGAGCGCAACAACCTCACTTCGATGTATAATCCGCAGGCAATGACACAATCTACACGTACCAGCTCGGTATCATGGAGTACCACATTCTCCAGTATCGGCATGAGCTTGAGCTCAACGTTCAACCTCAACCAGAACATGCGTGACTCGACTATCGCCCTGACATTACCCGACCTCAACATCTCTATTTCGCGCTTCTATCCTTTCAAACGCCGTCATGCTGTAGGTAAGGAACGCTGGTATGAGAAGATCTCTATGAGCTATACCGGACAGTTGAGCAATAGCATCAGTACCAAGGAAGACCGTTTGATGCACTCCAGCTTGACACGCGATTGGCGCAACGGTATGCAGCATAGCATCCCCATTAGCGGCAATTTTACATTGTTTGGCTATCTGAATATCAATCCGTCGTTGACCTTCACCGACCGTATGTACACGCAGAAGCAGGAACTTTCGTGGGACGAAGCCACACAGACAGTGAAGCGCGATACCTTGCAGGGATTCTATAATGTCTATAACTGGGCTTTCAGCGTTTCGGCATCTACCAAGCTCTATGGTATGTATATCCCCAGTCGTAAAGTATTCGGCGACAAGATCATGGCGGTTCGCCACGTGGTGACACCATCTGTCAGCTTCAACTATGCACCAGACTTCAGTGCGTCGCGCTATGGATTCTACAAGACCTATCAGAAGACCGATGCCGATGGCAATGTGTCGCTTGTAGAGTATTCACCCTATGAGGGATCACTCTATGGTGTGCCAGGTCGTGGCAAAACTGGTAGTATCTCGATGGATTTGTCCAACAATATCGAGATGAAAGTGAAGAGCGATGCCGACTCTACGGGTGTGAAGAAAATCAGTATCATCGATGAATTGGGAGCCTCTATGTCGTATAACATGGCTGCAGAGGAACGTCCATGGAGTGACCTCTCTACACGTTTACGTTTGAAACTCACCAAGAGTTATACGTTGAATATCAATGCGGTATTTGCCACTTATGCTTATGAAGCCGATTCCGTAGGTGCCCGTCCTTACATCGGAACCCATACCGAATATAGTAAGGGCCGCTTCGGTCGTTTCCAGGGCATGTCGCAAAACCTCTCTTATACGCTTGATAACAAGAAAGTGAGCGACCTTATCAAGTGGTTGAAGGGCGAACGTCCTAAGCGTAAGAACGACCGCGACAGTCGTGCTAATCGTGATGACGACTACGATACAGGTGTTGAAACCAATGTCGATGAGGATATGGAACGTGGAAAACATGGTGCCCGTAAGGATAATGCCGGCAAGGCAGAGACCGACGAAGACGGTTATATGGCTTTCAATCTTCCTTGGTCGCTCAGTTTGGGTTATGGTGTCACCATGCGAGAAAACACAAGTGGCAAGTTCAATTACGATTCGATGCGCTATCCTTATAAGTTCACCCAGAACCTCAATGTCAGCGGTAACCTTCGCATTTCCGATGGTTGGAACATCTCTTTCTCTTCTGGTTATGACTTTGAGAACCATAAGATTTCAATGACCACTGCGTCACTGTCGCGCGACCTCCATTGCTTTAATATGTCGTGCTCGGTGGTGCTGGCACCCTATACGAGCTACAATTTCTCGTTCCGATGCAATGCAGCAACCTTGACCGATGCGCTGAAATACGATAAGCGCAGCAGCTATTCCAACGCAGTACAATGGTACTAAATCTATGGCAGAACTTCCCGCACTCGTCAAAGACCTTGCCCTCATCCTTGTGGTGGCAGCATTTGTCACGCTTATCTTCAAGCGACTGAAACAGCCTCTTGTCCTTGGATATATCGTAGCAGGATTCTTAGTGTCACCGCAGATGCCCTATACCATGTCGGTGATGGATCGTGCCAATGTGCAGATGTGGGCAGATATCGGTGTGATCTTTCTTTTGTTTTCCCTGGGTCTCGATTTTTCTTTCAAGAAGATTGTGAAGATGGGCATGGCTCCTGTCATAGCCGCTTGTACCATCATCTTCTGTATGATGATGGCAGGAATTGTGGTGGGCAAGGCATTCGGTTGGACCCACATGGACTCCATCTTCCTTGGCGGTATGTTGGCTATGTCGTCCACCACTATTATATATAAGGCATTCGATGACATGGGACTTCGCCAACAGCGATTCGCAGGAATGGTGATGAGTGTGCTGATACTGGAAGATGTGCTTGCCATTGTGATGATGGTGATGCTGTCTGCCATAGCCAGTGGTAGCAGTCCCGATGGTGGTCAGATGGTCGAGAGTGTATTGCGTATCGGATTCTTCTTGGTGCTTTGGTTTGTGGTCGGCATCTTTTTTATCCCTGCCTTCCTTCGTGCCACGCGCCGATTGATGAATGAAGAGACGCTACTCATCGTGGCGCTTGGTCTCTGTTGTTTCATGGCAGTATTCTCCACCAAGGTCGGCTTTAGCAGTGCATTTGGTGCATTTGTCATGGGTAGTATTCTTGCCGAGACGGTCGAAGCCGACAAAATCGTGCGTTTGGTCGAACCAGTGAAAAATCTCTTCGGTGCTATTTTCTTCGTGTCGGTGGGTATGTTGGTCGAACCGCAGGTGCTGGTCGATTACGCCTGGCCCATCATCGCTATCACATTGACCATTCTTATCGGTCAGTCGGTATTTGGTTCGTTGGGATATCTCATCAGTGGCAATCCGTTGAAGACAGCCATGAAGTGTGGATTCTCTATGGCCCAGATAGGTGAATTTGCCTTTATCATTGCATCGTTGGGCTTGTCGCTTGGTGTCATAGGCCATTTTCTCTATCCAGTGGTTGTGGCAGTATCAGTTGTCACAACCTTTCTGACACCATATATGATACGCATGGCTGAACCTTGTTACAATATCATGGAGCGCCATCTGCCTAAGAAATGGATTGTGGCACTCAACCACATCACGATATCTCATCCGCAGACACCCTCTGCAGAAAACAAATGGAAGAGTCTATTGATACAGATGCTCCGCAATACGGTTATCTACAGCATCCTTTCCATTGCTGCCATCGTGTTGATGTTCACCTTCTTCTTGCCATTTGTGCGCAGCTTTTTCCCCTCATACGAACTTCACTGGTATGCCAATGCCATCTGCGGAATATTGACCGTGCTTATCATTTCGCCTTTCCTTCGTGCAATGGTGGTTAAGAAAAACCACTCTGATGAGTTTAAGGCACTGTGGGCAGAGAGTTGGGTCAACCATTTTCCGTTGATATTTACCATCATTGTTCGTGTGGTATTGGCTTGTGCTTTTGTCTTCTATATCATCAACTATCTGAGTCGTTTCAAGAATGCCATCATCATCTCCATAGCGTTGGCATTGGTTGTACTGATGGTATTGTCGCGCGGATTGAAGAAAGGAAGCATACAGATGGAGCGCCTCTTCATTCAGAACCTTCGTTCTCGCGATATTGAGGCACAAGTGCATGGTCGTCGCCGCCCACTTTATGAAGGGCATTTGCTCGACCGTGATGTCCACATGGCAGACTTCGATATTCCCTTCAACACCCGTTGGATGGGCAAGACCCTTCGTCAGTTGGCACTTGGTCAGCAGTTTGGTGTGCATGTCAGCAGTATTCTTCGTGCCGGTCATCGGTTGAATATTCCCGATGGCAACGATGTCATCTTCCCTGGCGACCGACTACAGGTAATCGGCAACGACGATCAGCTCCGCCAGTTGGGCGAAGCCATTAAGCGTGAGGTGTTGGGCGATGATATTGATTTCGAGAAGCGCGAAATGAAGCTCCGTCAGATGGTCATCACCGGTTCAAGTCCTTTTGTTGGCAAGACCCTTGAAGAGAGTGGCATCCGTTCACAATACAGCTGCATGGTAGTCGGATTGGAGGAAGGAAAGGAAAACCTTTCTCAGATTCATCCCAAACGCAAGTTCCAGAAAGGCGATATCATCTGGGTGGTTGGCGAAAAAGAAAGCCTTGAGGCAATCCTCAAGGCTTGATATCGGTATCGTTTCCGATTTTTCTTAGACCTTGTCAGGTCTGTTTATCTTTATGCTTAGTCGTTATATCCAGCAGTAAGTTCGCAGATTTTCACGATAACATTCATGGCTTTCTCCATCGACTGTATTGATACAAACTCGTATGGTCCATGGAAATTCACACCACCAGCGAAGATATTGGGGCAGGGCAGACCTTTGAACGAAAGCTGTGCACCGTCGGTACCACCGCGTATCGGGCTGACCTTTGGAGCCACACCAGTATCTTGCATGGCACGCAATACGAGGTCTATCACGTGCATCTGTGGATCAATTTTCTCCTTCATGTTGTAATACTGGTCGCTAACCACAGCCTCTACAGTTCCCTCACCGTATTTTTCATTCATCTTCTCTGCACACTGCATGATGAAGTGTTTGCGGTCTTCAAACTTCTCGCGATCATGGTCGCGAATGATATAGTTCAGCTTTGCCAGTTCTATATTCGACTGAATGCCCAGCAGGTGATAGAAGCCCTGATAGCCTTCGGTGGTTTCTGGTGTTTCGTCTTCGGGCAACATCTTGGCAAACTCCGCAGCCAGTGCATTGGCATTGATCATCTTGCCTTTTGCATATCCTGGGTGTACGCTCACTCCCTTGATTGTGATTTTGGCAGAAGCGGCATTGAAATTTTCAAATTCCAATTCGCCCACATCACCACCGTCCATGGTGTATGCCCATTCGCATCCAAACTTCTCTACATCGAAGTGATGGGCGCCCATACCGATTTCTTCATCGGGGTTGAAAGCCACTCTGATCTTGCCGTGCTTAATCTCTTTGTGTTCTTGCAGATAAACCATGGCCTGTACGATTTCGGCAATGCCCGCCTTGTCGTCTGCACCGAGCAGAGTGTGTCCGTCTGTCACAATGAGGTCTTCGCCCACGTGTTGTAACAGTTCGGGAAATTTCTTCGGACTGGATATGATACCCTCCGACAGCAGGATATCCGTACCATTATAGTTTTGCACAATCTGTGGTTTGATATCTGCACCAGAGCAGTCAGGGCTTGTATCATAGTGTGAGATGAATCCGATGGTGGGCACCTCTTCTTTGATATTCCCCTTGAGCGTGGCGTAGAGATAACCTTTCTCGTCGAGTTCCACGTCGTCGAGCCCCTCGCGTTCCAGTTCTTTCTTCAGATATTCCGCAAACAACAGTTGTTTGCTTGTACTTGGCACAGTCTGGCTTTCTTCGCTCGACTGTGTGTCAAATTTCACGTAATTCAGGAATCTTTCTGTTATATCCATATTTGCTTATTGCTATTGTTTCTGTCTGCGAAATTACGAATAATTAGGCGAACCGCCAAATATAATGTAGTTTTTTAGGTTAAATTGTAGCTGTTCTGCCTATGCGCTTGGGGTGTGGTAATCTTCTATTGCAGTAGATTTTGTCTATGCACTCCACGTTTGTAGCAGCTTTTACCTTGGCACACATAAAATTTTAGTTTTCAGAAAATTTCGACCACTCGACCACCGAAGCGTGCATCGTGCTATCATACAGTAGTTTAGGTGGTGGTCGAAGCTGTTTCTATCGACCACTCATCGACCACCGCCAAAATAGTTTTTAAAATTTCACCGAATAATACGTTATATACGTATTGTCAGACATTTCCAAACCTTTGGCAAAGGTATTGCCCAACGTTTGGTAAGAGTGTTTTCCAACGTTTGGCAAAAGTGTTGTCAAACGTTGGAAACAAGTCTTTTCAACGTTTGAAATAAGTCTTTTCCAATGTTTGATAAAGGTGTTATCCAACGTTTGATAAAAGTTTTTGCAATATTGCATAACAGTTCTTATCTGCTAACGTAAAACAAACGGAAAACAGTAGCAACTTTCACTTGCATCGTAAGCAGTTTTTTTGCAATCGTTTCTCTGTGGTCGATGTGTGGTCGATGAAAAAAGCTTCGACCACCAGCAAAAACCTGAATGTCATGAGGTTATGCGTGTTTGTGGTCGTGTGGTCGAAAAAACAGAAAACTTTTTTTTTGTATCTTCGGTTTGCCGATGGCAAGTTTGATTATTCCTTGCTTTTGTTGTAGATGTCTTTAAGGATGAGTCCCGCCAGGGTAAAGCCGAATATGCCAGTGATGTGGAGCAACGATCCGTTGATCTGTGCTTTCCGCGCATTCCAATCGTGATGTGCCAGTTCGGGATTGCCTTCCTGTGTGTCGGTTGGCGCAAAGGCAGCATCTACGGAGTTGTCGGGACCTAAGTTGGGCAGTAACTCCTGACTAAACACACATAGGAACTTACGCGCAGGGCGCCGTTTCAGACTGCGGAATTTGTGGCGTAGGGCAGCTCCCAACGGACAACCTTTGACTTTCCAAAACTCAGCCACCTCTATCTTGGTAGGGTCCATCTTCAGTGCAGCCCCCATCGACGAGAAGAATTTTGCCTTGGTGCGACATGCACACTCGATGAGCAACAGTTTGTCGCGAAGGCTGTCGATGGCATCTACTATATAGTCGTAGTCCTCAAGATGGAAACTCTCTGCAGTCGTTTCGTCGAATATCATCTGCAGGGCAGTGATATCTGCATGAGGGTTGATGTCGAGAAGATGTTCTTTGAGTGCATCCACCTTGACACGTCCCACGGTTTTTGTAGTAGCCATGAGTTGACGATTGACATTGCTGATAGCCACTTTGTCAGAATCAACAATGGTGATATGGCGTACGCCAGAACGCACCAATGCTTCTACACACCAACTGCCCACGCCGCCTACACCGAAGACGATGACACGTTTAGATTGAAGCGACTGGAGGATGTCTTCACCCACCAGTCGCTCTGTACGGTTAAAAATGCCTTGTTCTATATCCATGCTTATTTCACAGCAACTTTCGTGCCATCTACCACATAGATGCCTGCTGCAACGGGAATGCTGACAGGTTGTCCTGCTGTTGCTTTAACTTCAGCCACCTTCTGTCCGTTCAGCTTGTATATATTGACAGTCTTGTTGCGGTCTGTCGTGATGTTGATTTGACCATGGTCACCGCGGATATAGGTTTTGCTGATATCCACCTTGCCAATGCCCGTGCCACCTTCGGCGCCAGCCACATAGGCTACGACATCAGAAGGTTGCATTGGATAATAATAACCTTGCTTGTCAATAAGGTAAAGTGCCCACTCTTGTAGTGATGTAGTTACATCATATTGTACTGTACCACCTGTGACATTGGTGTCGTAGATACCTCTGAATTCTACCAAAATAGTTTTGCAACCTACTGCATCTGGTGTGTATGTTGCTGTCAGTTGGGTGATGGTACCGTTACCAGGGAACACAATCGTGTTTGAGTTCGTACCACCCCATGTGAATTCTTTAGCACCAAAACCACTAATACTCCAGGTGCCAGAGGATAGTCCGCCGTTGTTCTTGATATCGTACCGAACCACCAGCTTGTCGTCTTTCACTTTTGGAGCTTTTACTCTATCATTGTTGTAATAGGCATCCTCTGTTTCAAACTCATTGCTGGCATTGGTTACAACTTGCACCAATTCGAGTTGCGGAATTCCAGAGGGTGTTGCAGTAAACTTCTTGGCACTGACCAGTTCGGTACCAGAAGCTACATCTTTTACCCAAAGGTAGAATTCCTCAGCAGGTACTGGGATTGCCACCTCACGTATTGACTTGCCTTTAGCTGGTACGCTTACATAGACATTAACACCGTCTTCAGGACAAGTCTGATCTGTGCTGGTATAGACACTGAGCATACTGAATACATCATTGTCTGTTGCGTTGCTAACATCCAACTTAATGGTATTGATCTTGCCTGATAGCAATTCGCTTTCTACGATTACCTCGGCGGTCAAAGGATATAACTGCTTGAGGCTGGTTTCTGTAGCCTCTACCGTATAGTAGCCCATGCTCTCCAATCCTGCTTCCTTCCAAGTGATATTGTCTTCACTATACACAGGGTAAATGGTGGTAACACCTACAGGGAAAGCGTAGTCTATTTTATAGGTATTGGGGAACCAGTAGTCTTGTTGGAGATTCTGAACCTTGCTTGTGTTAGTAATCAGCTTCATACTGCCGTCAGCAGCTTTAATTCCCCAACCGCAATAGCCAGAGAATTTTTTCGGAGCTCTGTTGGTGAAGTAGTTATAGAATTCAATTTTGAAGTTGTCGGTAGCACTTGTTCGTGTGTCTTGGGTTATCGTGATTTTAGTATCAGTACTGATACCCGTGGCATATATCGGCTTGAGTGTTACCAGTGGTATATCCTCTTGACCATTATCGGGCATGATACCTATAATCATATCGCTACCTTGGTTATAACCATCGGGTGCATTACCCGAACCGATGCCGCCCTTCGCGGGATTGAGGATCGTGATGTCGAAATAACCATCTTGATAGCCGCCCCATCCCCAATTGATGTGGTACAGACCTTTTCCGTCAGAACCGTCGCAGACAAACTGGTGACCGCCATCTGACGATTGTCCGCTGTAGAGAACAGGTCTTTTGGCTATGAGTTCATTGTCAATCAACGTATTCCATTCTTGCATGGAGTATGATTCACGTCGTACTTTTACCATGAAGTCTTGGTCATAACCAAAATATTTAGACAGACGTTCCGGATTGACAAAAGCACCAGATGATGGGCCATAGTTCATCTGTACTGCTACTCCACAATGATGCATGAGTTTGGCAACGGCATTGGCTTGGTCATCATTAAAACTTCCAGATTTGTATTGTGGCAGAATATTGTCCCAGTCGTAGGTGCCATCGGTATCTTTGTTGATGCCGGGTACGTTGATGTTATAAGTACCTGTGGTATAGCCAGGAATATCTGCTTGTAGTTGACTGGGATACTTCCAATAACCCATCACCTGCGCCATGGCAGTTGCCACACATCCTGTGACAGCCTTGTTGACACCGTCGTATTCGGGACACATGCGGTTGTAGGGGTCGCCTTGGTTCCATTGGATGTTGCCCAAGAGTGGAGCCACGGTAGGTTGGGTGTAGGATGCAGATTCGCGTAGCGCCTTAGCTTCGGCAGCTGTGCGCAGGGCATGGGGATTGCCAGCTTTCACCTCTTCAACAAATTTCTGATAGGCGGTGATGAACTCGACGTATGCCTCAGGCAATGTGTCTTCGGTGTAGTTGCCTTGCTTGGCATAACCCACAATCTCAGGCAACCGGTCGTCTGCAGAGACGATGGTGTAACCCTTGTTCGTTCCGTTTTCAATCACATAGTAGGCAGGATCGATGCCGTTGGTCTTTTGAACCATTCTCGGTTGGGGCGACATGGCGTCCATGCTGATGCCCAATCGCTCGGCTTGTTGCTGTGCAATTTTGAGTGCTTGTTGGTAACTGCGTGGTCCTGCAGAAGCCATCAGTTGCACAAAGCACATGGCGAAGAGTAGGAGTAAATGTTTTCTCATAAGCTTACTATATTTGTGGTTTATATATTGTCGTCGGTTGTAATTATTTTGCAAATATAGCATGATTTTCTGAGATTTACAAGTCGTAACACCTGCTTTTTACGCTATGAAACATCTTTTTTATCAGATGAACTTGTTTTGAGCTGTTTTGTTGAGCCAATAAGATTGGTATGAGGGGAAAACAGTGGGTATGGTAGAGTACAATGGTGCAGAAATAGAATTTATATCAGTCGTACCATTACAGAGAAAATGGGAGGCAGCGTTGATATTGACCGGCAATACACTCCTGGTGCACGCTTTGTCTTTACCATTCCCGACAGACAGGCATAATACACCGTAGTCAAAAGGATAGGCAGAAGTGAAAACGAAGGGTGAAAACCACCAGATAAATTTGGTAGTTCGCTCGCTTTTTAGTAATTTTGCAGTCGCATAGGTTCCGTAGCTTAGCTGAATAGAGCGTCAGATTCCGGTTCTGAAGGTCCAGGGTTTGAATCCCTGCGGAATCACTAAAGAGCATGACTTATCAGAAGTCATGCTCTTTTTTAGCTATTTATACCTACATTCAACAATATCGGCGGTATAATACTTTAATGACCGATGTTTTGAAATGACAGGGTGTTGTTTATCCATAACTATTTGCATTATTTTGCAGTTTTGCGTACTATATTGTCTTCAACTCGTACCTTTACCAATAATTCCTTATCTTTGCAAAAAATAATATTGGATTTCATCCTTCCATTTCATGGCGAGAAAACGAAGGGTGAAAGCCCACTCTAAAATGATATAATCAGAAACAGAAACAATCAATGACGAAAAACAATGAAGATAAGAAAATGGTTACTCTTAGCTGTCGCCAGTATGCAGATGACTGGTGCCATGGCTGACAACGTACGTGAGAAGATTCTCATAGACGAAGGATGGAAGTTTGCTTTTGGAAATGCTGCCGACCCTGCCAAGGATTTTGGCTGTGGTACTGAGTATTTCAACTATCTGACGAAGGCAAATTCCATACATAACGCAGGTCCGTATGCTCAGAAATTCAACGATTCCACCTGGGTGTCTGTCACTATTCCTCACGATTGGGTGACCAATCTGTCTTATGCTCGGAATGCAAGTCATTCGCATGGTTATAAGACTGTAGGATATAAATTTCCAGAGACAAGTGTAGGATGGTATCGTAAAACTATCAGTATTCCTAAGGAGGACTTGGGAAAGCATATCGCCATTCAGTTTGATGGCATCTTCCGTAACGCACAAGTGTGGTTCAACGGATTTTATATGGGAACGGAACCGAGTGGCTATGCTACACAGGTGTATGATGTGACCGAATATGTCAACTATGGAGGCGAGAACCTCATCTGTGTGCGTGCTGACGCAACATTAGAGGAAGGATGGTTTTATGAAGGGGCAGGCATCTATCGGGATGCTTGGCTGTTGAAGTCTGCTTCCGTAAGTGTGGCACCATTTGGCACTTTCGTGTTTGCCGATATCAAGAAACCCTACGATGCTGCGGTGGTTCATGTGAAAACTGAGGTCAACAACCATTCGCTTGAATCGCAGCAATGCAGTGTAGAGCAACGACTGCTGGACGCAGAAGGTAAACAGGTGGGAAAGGCTGAAAGCGTAAACCTTAGTCTAAACGCCAAACAGACCCTTGGCTGCGAACAGACCATTGCGCTCGACCATCCGCATCTGTGGTCAACCGACGACCCTTATATATATAAGGTGGAAACTACGGTAAAGGTGAATGGCGAAGTGACAGATGTCTATGAAACGACAACGGGTATCCGTGAAGTGGTGTTTGATGCTCAGTCGGGTTTCATGCTTAATGGAAAACCCATCAAACTGAAGGGCGTCAATATGCATCAGGATCATGCTGGGGTAGGGGCTGCTATTCCCGATGCTTTGCAGGCTTGGCGCATCAAGAAGCTCAAGGAGTTTGGCTGTAATGCCTATCGTGCTTCACATAACCCCATGACACCTGCCTTGCTCGATATTTGTGATAGAGAGGGACTGCTGGTCATCGACGAAAACCGTTTGACCGGTATTAACACAGAACACTTGCGCTTGCTGGAGAACATGATTAAGCGCGACCGAAACCATCCATCAGTCATTCTGTGGAGTGATGGTAATGAGGAGTGGGGAATAGAAAACTCCGTACAGGGCACACGTATTGCTGCTGCCATGCGAGAATATACCCGACTGCTCGATCCTACACGCCATTCTACTATTGCCAATGCCGGAGGTTCGGAGATGATTAAAGGACTGGATGTGGTTGGCTTTAATTATATCGTGCAAAACGATGTGGATAATAGAAAAAAAGCTAATCCTGACTGGAAAATCGTGGGCACAGAGGAAACAACAGGTTGTGGTACCCGTGGGGTGTATTTCGAATCAAAAGAACAGCCCGGACACATGGTTAGCATGAACAGAGGGACAAAACCTGGTGTGGAAAACGTGATAGAGCGCGGATGGAAATTCTATGATGAACGTCCGTGGGCTGCCGGTCTTTTCTATTGGACAGGATTTGACTATCGTGGCGAACCTAACCCGCTGGAATATCCCGCCCATGATTCTGAGTTTGGTATCCTTGACTATTGCGGTTTCATGAAAGATGAGGCATGGTATCTGAAATCTGTATGGACTGACGAGCCTGTGTTGCATATATTCCCACACTGGAATCTGCAAGGACATGAAGGTGAAACCGTCGAGGTTTGGGCGTATAGCAACTGCGACGAAGTGGAACTGATAGTGAATGGAAAGAAACTGGGACGCCAGACCATGCCCAAGAACGGTCACCTGAAATGGCAAGCTGTTTATCAGCCCGGAAAGGTTGTGGCTATTGGTTATAAGAATGGTAAACGTATGCTTACCCAACAAGTGGAAACTACCAAGCCGGCTTATAAGATTGTGATGAAAACAGACCGTCAGACGATCAGTGCAGACGGACGCGATGTGGCTGTTGTCACAGTAGAAGTGCAGGATGCTAAGGGACGTATAGTGCCCGACGCTTGTCCGATGCTGACGTTTAAACTTTCAGGTGATGGCAGAATACTCGGTGTAGGAAATGGTGATCCGTCTTATCTTGGCGCTGACCATCCTCATCATAACGACTGCCATGAGTTTAGCATTCCTGCATTCAATGGACTGGCGCAGGTGATCATCCAGAGTTCACGCCATTCCTCTGCACTGCAGTTGAGCGGCGAAGCCAACAAGCTTAAAACTGGAGAACTGACTATTAATACTAAATGACTGAACTATCGCATGTGGGGAAGTTAAGGGAAGTTAGAGAGAAGTTAGAGAGAAGTTAGAGGGAAGTTAGAGAGAAGTTAAGGGACAAATGTCCTACGTCTTACGGCAAAAGGCTATTGTCTCTTAACTTCCCGAACGACCGTAGGGAGTGATAACGTCTTTAACTTCAATCAATTCCCTCAGTTGCGAAGCATGTGGGGGGAAGTTAAGGGAAGTTAGGGAAGTTAGAGAGAAGTTAAGGGACAAATCAGACGGAAACACAACGGCTTAGCATAGGATGATGTAAATACCTGTCATTTGTCAATTCGAATGCCGTTCATTGTGGCAATATGTCGTCAATATGCATTAATTATAACGGAAATAGTATCATTGTGTAAAAATATCTGGGCTTTTTGCTTGCAATTTAATATAAAAGTAGTACCTTTGCAGACGAAATAAAGAAAAAGCATAAAAAATGACCAGACTTATTAAACCTATAGTATATCAGCCACTGCTCGATGTGAAACACACCGAACAGGGAATCAAGCTTATCAAGGAGTTCTTTCAGCAGAATCTTTCTACTGAATTAAGACTCCGCCGTGTCACAGCTCCTTTGTTTGTTTTGAAAGGACTCGGTATCAACGACGACCTCAATGGTGTGGAGCGTCCCGTTTCGTTTCCTATCAAGGATCTTGGCGATGCTACGGCAGAAGTAGTTCATTCGTTGGCTAAGTGGAAACGCCTTTCGCTGGCAGAATACAAAATAGAGCCGGGATATGGTATCTATACCGATATGAATGCTATCCGTGCCGATGAGGAACTGGATAATCTACATTCGCTCTATGTCGATCAGTGGGACTGGGAGGCTGTTATCACTCCAGAACAGCGCACTGTGGCTTATCTCAAAGATGTGGTAGAGCGCATCTATGCAGCTATTCGCCGTACGGAATACCTCACCTGTGAGACCTACGATCAGATTAAGCCCTTCCTGCCTGAGAAGATTACCTTTATCCATGCAGAAGAACTCTTGCAGATGTATCCAGACAAGTCGCCGAAAGAGCGCGAAGATGCTATCTGTGAGAAATACGGTGCGGTGTTTATCATAGGTATCGGTGGCGTACTCTCTAACGGAGAGAAACACGATGGACGTGCCCCAGACTATGATGACTGGTCAACAATGGGCGAGAACGGACTGCCGGGACTCAATGGTGATATTCTGATTTGGTATCCTGTATTGGGACGCTCGTTTGAGTTGTCGTCAATGGGTATTCGTGTGGATAAGGAAGCCTTGTTGCGACAGTTGAAACTGGAAGGTAAGGAAGATCGCGAGCAACTCTATTTCCACCGCAAACTCTTGCAGGGCGAACTGCCATTAAGCATTGGTGGCGGTATCGGTCAGAGTCGCTTGTGTATGGTATTGCTTCATAAAGGACATATCGGTGAGATACAGGCTTCGATATGGCCCGATGATATGCGCGCCGAGTGTAAGGCACTGGGCATGCAGTTGATATAATTCGAAACAGGCAGGCCTGATGTCCCTGTTGGGACGTCGTGCTTGCCTGCTCGATTTGCTTAGCGTCAGTAGTTAGAGGCCTGAGTCGTTTGCGATAAATAATGCTTAGGCCAATTCAAGATTCAACATGTCCCGCAGTTGCTTGACTGCGGGATTATCTTTTTCCATTTCTTCGTATTGCTCACGACGGGTCAGAGAACGCTCTTGTTCGTCGAACTCTGCCAAAACGATGTTGAGCGTAATCTTATTGTTTCGCAGATGCAGTTTCAAGGTGTTGACAATACTGCCTTTGATCTGCTGCATCTGTTCCATGACCAACTGGTTGTCAACCGTTACCTCTATCTGTGGCATTTCTTTAATGACCGGTGTCATGTTCTTCATGCGAGTGGCAACGGCACTGTATTGCTGGGGCATACGGTTGCACATGGCAATCCATTCGCGAGTCAGGTCGGCCTCGGTAAATTCGGCTTGATCCTGTGTTGCGGCGCTTGTTGCAGCTTGCTCGTTGACCAAGACATCGGCCATCGGAGCCTTGTCGGTGTCCGACTGTTTGCGCAGATTGTTCCATGAGAAGCCAACGGCAGTTTTCAGCCGTGGTCGGTTTGCTGTATTGTAGGTAGCCACCTGCTGCCTGGGCTGGGGAGAGGCAGTCTGCGTCTGTTGCAGAATCTTAGGCGTGGGTACAACATTCGTAGCGGAAGAAGTCTGCTGTGAAACTCTTCCTGCTGCCGATGCTGTGGATGCGGCAGTAGCAGCTGAGGCCACCTGTTGAGCCTGCTGTGTGGGTTGCGACTGCCGTATCAAGTGTTTGAACAGGGATTTCAGTCTTCTGGGCCTACGCCCACTGCCAGCCCCCTCGGCGGGCTGAGTCAGCTGAGCCACCTCGATGAGCGTCAGTTCTACCAGCAGTCGTTTGTTGGAAGCCTGTCGGTAGTTGATGTCGCATTGGTTCATCAGGCGTAGGGCACTATAGAGGAAGCGCAAGTCGCAACGCTGCGCCTGTTGCTGCAGACGCTCTCGTTGTTGCTCGCTTGCCTCAAGCAAAGGCAGGGTCTGTGGGTCTTTTGCCATCATCACGTTACGCACGTGTTTGGCAAGCCCCCCTATCAATAACCCGCCATCGAAACCATGGGCAATAATCTGGTTGGCAAGCAACATGATTTCGCTTACTTTGTTTTCGATGGAATAGTCTATAATCTTGAAGTAATAGTCGGAGTCAAGCACGTTCAAGTCTTCTATCACCTTCTGATAAGTGATATTGCCTTGGCAGAATGATGCAGCCTGGTCGAAGATGGAGAGTGCGTCGCGCATTCCGCCATCAGCCTTTTCTGCTATCACCTCCAGAGCCTGCTCTTCATATTGTATGCCCTCTTTCTCAGCCACCGCTTTCAGATGAGCAATGGTGTTTTGCACGGTCATGCGCTCAAAGTCGTAGATTTGACAACGGCTGAGAATGGTAGGCAGAATCTTATGCTTCTCGGTGGTTGCTAAGATAAAGATGACATGTGCCGGTGGCTCTTCCAGTGTTTTCAGAAAAGCATTGAAGGCAGCGGTAGAGAGCATGTGCACCTCGTCGATGATAAACACCTTGTATTTACCAACCTGCGGTGGAATGCGTGTTTGCTCCATGAGTGTCTTGATATGCTCTACCGAGTTGTTGGAGGCGGCATCGAGTTCGAAGATGTTGAACGACCGTTGCTCGTTGAAGGCCTGGCAACTTTCACAGTGTCCGCATGCCTCCCCGTCTTCAGTGGGAGAGAGACAGTTGATAGCCTTGGCAAAGATACGTGCGCAGGTAGTCTTTCCTACACCTCTCGGACCGCAAAACAAGTAGGCGTGAGCCAGTTTGCCGCTCTTCACAGCATTCTTCAGCGTAGTGGTCAGTGCTTGTTGTCCCACTACGGTATCGAATGTGGCAGGGCGGTATTTTCTTGCCGATACGATATATTCTTCCATGTGATTAATAGATTTCGCACACAAAGGTACGATTAAGTGAGTGAAATTCCAAAGAAAAACACTTTTTTCTTTGGAATTCCCGAACGGGAGTACCTTCGACCTTCAGGTCAAGGGTACGAATAAGCGAGAGAAGTACAAAAGAAAAACACCTTTTTCTTTTTGGATTCTCGAACGTGAGTACCTTGGACCGTCAGGTCAGAGGTACGATTAAGTGAGTTAAAAACCAAATAAATTTGTGCTTTTCCGAGCGTGAGTACGCAAAAAGCTCTAAATACCATAAATTTCTCCTTGCTTTTTATGGGATATTTAGAAAATTATCGTATCTTTATCATCCCGAATTTAGGCGTTCTTTATATATTGCAAAATACAGAAACGAGCAGAATCCCACTCGTCTCCAGATTGTTACCTGTTTTATTTAGGCAAAAGCCCAACTTCTTGATATTCAATCAAAGCCTAAATTAAAACGAGTTGCTCTATTAAAAAAATATCTATAATAAAGTTAAATAATATTAAATACTAAATAAAAACTGCCAAAACTCTTGCATTCCGGGGGTGTCATGTTGTATCTTTGTAATTCAAGCCGAGGATAATTCCTAAAAACAAGAAAGAAACCTTTAAACCAAAAATCAAACAAATAACTCAACAACTAAAATGCTGCTTATGTTTACAAATTTAACAGATTTTCATGCCATTTGGTCACGACAGAAAGCTCACGGTTTCTCGATCGCTTCTCGTTCGGTTTCCGTTAACTTCTCGTTAGGTCCTCGTTCGTCTCTCGTTCGTCTCTCGTTGCTTAGTCGTTAGTCTATCGAAGACCTATCGAGGACCGAACGAGGAACAAGCGAAAAACGAACGAAAGAGCAACGAATATCGATCGAGATGCCGACGAGAAACTATCGGCAACTCGACGAGTAGCCACCTTCATGGCTGGCAGAATACCCTTCTGCAACCACAAACCAGCAAAATGCCTTTTGCTCCCAATCTGCCGAGGCAGAACCCTGCACTTCCTGTCCACACTGAGCATTTCCGCGGCGAATAAAACCATTTCGTCCATCCCGTGGAAACCCTATGGTTCAACCATGTAGAAGCCCTCCATGGGCTTTTAAAGAATTTAGTGACAAGATTAAAGAATGACTCTGATTCTCTGCCTCAACACACTAATATATCCATTAGTGAATGAGAGTTCAAGTTAAAAATCTTAAATGTCTGGAATTGACAAAATGGATTGATTTTGTACGGAATCCATTAAAAAGGAAAACAGCCACCACATTAATGTGATAGCTGCTTTGTAAAACTCATGTTGGCATAGCCTTTTGACTTTTCATTCTTAAAGCCGATAAGATCAGCGAAATACGGGGCATTACCCTTTTTGATGTCCTTTTCCATAGTCCGAATTTTTAATTGATTCAACGTAACTTATCTGGAAACGATTGATTCAAATAGAAAAGTGGTGCGCACCCGCGAAGTCACTTTGAATCAATCTCTAAACAAGTATATGTATTCCGAATCAGACCTCAAAATGGAACTTCTCATTTCTTAATTATACCACAAGATATAGCGATTCTATGAAATAATCTATTATGAGAGAGGGGACAAATTAACAATTCGGGTATATAATATCATTTTTTTCAAGAATATGTCACCCTATAGATTTTTCTTGCAATATCCGCAAAGATTATGCTTGTTTTCATCTTCCAAATGGATTATTGTTTACATGCATCACATAGCTTATCTTGTATTTCAAAATTTCCATGTCCCTTAGCATCCTTCATAAAACATGTTGGGTCGTCATTGGGACAATGCTTTGCCCCATAGAAGGTATGGATAAACTCATGAAGTATAGGTTTCCACATCAAGGATTTGTCTTTAAGTCGCTTATCAGAAACGAGACTCACTTGTTTTAGTGGTCTGCTTATACCAACTATTCCATAATCTTTCTGGCCATGAATATCTGTGCAAATATCCTTATGTGTCAAGCCAATTATTACCTCATATCCAGTTAGCTGCTTTGATTCATAATTCAGTATTGGAGTGACCCTATATCTATTCCTTTCTCTGACATAGCTATTCTTGGGTAAACTGATTGGGTTCGCTATCTTAAATTCCCAATGTCCATATAACCATTTATCAAAAGCTTTTTGTAGCTTGGGAAGCAGTTTTTCTACTTCTTTCTTACTAAAATCCTCATAAGGTTGTAATACGATAACACATTGCGGAGTTGAACATAAGGTGTCAGCCTCGATATAATCCCCTTTTGTTGTGCCATTACCACATGAAAAAAATAGTATGCCAATGAATAATATGCAAAGTAACTGTTTCATTGCCTATATAATGTCATTTTTTTTAAGAAAATGTCACCTGTAAATCATTTCCCTTGATATAAAATCTACCACTCTTCTATAACTTTTAATAACTTACGTGCTCCTTCACTATATGGTGCAAATGCTTCAAGATGTTCTCTGAACCAACCAAGTGATTTCTCATTGAACAAATCTTTATGCATCGTATTGAGCATTACTTTACAGTTGTATTCATAACAGCTAAACCATTCTGGATTACAAGTTCGCATATATTCAGGAAGGCTTGCATCAATCATCCACATATCATCAATCCCTTTATTTCCTTTAATAGGCGGAAAAGATAATATCCATTCATTGACATCAAGCATACGTTGTAGAAATAACGCTGTTTGATTTCTAAACGCATCAGTCGTACTTTCTATAGGAACTATTTTTGATTCTTTATTCATGTTACCAGCGATACTTACTTTTTATCTGTTTAAACACGGGAATATCACAGACTGAGGCGAATAGTAAGATACAAGCCCTTACTTTTATAGCATCCTGTCCGAATATGTCATAAACAGACTTCTCGTTATTAAGCACAGCTTCTGATATTTCTATCAGTCTTTCCCTCAAAATAGGGTGCTCAATGTATGCTTTGGCTTCTTCACGTCCATTTATACCATAGAACTGGGCGATCTCTGATTTACCCAGACCTTTCATCTGAGGGAATACATACCATACCCAATGCCCAGACTTATGACCGTTCTTTATTTCCTGCAAGGCTTCTGCATAAGTACCTGTACCATCATATAGTCCTCCACTATCCTGTGCATGAACAAATCTCAAAAGATTTCTTTGTTTGGCTTCGATAACGCTGTTTATATTGGATTCCATTTTTTATGCTAATTCTATAGTACAACTTTCGAAGTTCTCTTCAAATTCTCTGGCAAGATCTTCTTTCTCTTTAGGGAACATCACTTTTTTTAAAGAAGTACAGCCTTTAAATGCTGTTTTATGGATTTCGGTTATATCATTTGAGAAACCAATTTCCTGTAGATTTTGGCAACCAGCAAAAGTATGTATCCCTATAAATCTAAGTCTCTGGGGCATCCTAATACTGTAAAGATTGAGGCAACCATAGAAGGCATAATTCCCAATATTTGTAACATTATTAGACATCTCTACGGAAACAATTTTTGAACAGTTCTCAAACACATGACTTTTAATCTGAGTTATCTCTTTTGGTATTTTTATTGAAGAAAGACTCCTACAATTAGAAAAAGCGCCATCTCCAATCTCTGTGACGCTATCTGGAATAATAGCAGAAGTAAAGCTGCATCCATTGAAAGCGAGAGCTTCGATGCATTGTACACCCTCTGATATAGTCAAAGATGATAATCCTAAACAATTTCTGAAAGCGTATCTCCTAATTATGGTTACGTCTGAAGGAATTGTAAGATCTGTTATTTCTATACCGGCCTTATCATAAATTCTATTGGAAAGGCATGTCGGATTACTGTCAACACCGTCAAAGGTTATCCCACACCAAGTACTAATATCAGTTATAACAACTTTTTCTAAATTAGAACAGCCCAAGAATGCGTCTTTACCAACAGCTTTTATCCCTTTGCCAAATGAAATCGTTTTCAAATGGCAACATCCCCCGTATCTATTATTAGTTGATTATCAGTATTATACGCTCTAAACGGTAGAAAAGTGGCTATGTGGATTCTGTTTAGATACGAAAAGGTAATATTTAACGTATTTAACTTTTAGTTACACCACGCGTATTCAACTGGCAAGTGCAATCGGTACTATTGTATGTTGTCTATCTCATCGTTAAGAACTTGCTGGACAGCGACAGTAAGCAAATCACAGTAGGCATTCATTTCCGATTCTGTGTCATACTG